>NZ_JAAHHU010000086.1:0-27890 GCF_010672095.1 Moorena sp. SIO3I6
AGCAGGAGAAGGGATACCAGATTCAGGAGCTATGGTGGATGGAGGTCAGACCTGTTGCTCCCCCTCTCCCCATCCCCCCATCTCCCCATCTCCCCCCACTCCCCATCTCCCCCCACTCCCCACACTCTCTTCTTCAAATAGGTACTGTCAAAACAAATCCAGGTAGTACCTCTTCTCCAGATAAACTAACTGGAAATCCGACTATTTCTACTGGTTGATTGGGACGGTATATTTCTACTTGCTGATTCTGAGGGTTAATTAACCAACCTAGTTGTAAGCCACTGTTGAGGTATTCTTTCATCTTGTCTTGTAGAGACTTAAGTGTATCTGTCCGTGAACGCAATTCAATCACAAAATCAGGGCAAATCGGGGGAAACTTTTGCTGTTGTTCTGGTGTGAGGGCTTGCCAACGGTCTAACTTTACCCAAGCTGCATCGGGGGATCTATCTCCGCCGTTAGGGAGTTTAAACATGGTGGAGGAACTGAAAACTTTTCCCATGTTAGTTTGACGGTTCCAAATCGTTAGTTCAGTAATCAAATCTGCTTCTTGATTTCCACTAATTCCTCCTACTGGTGGCATGATAATTAATTCTCCCTTAGCAGTGCGCTCTAACTGTAACTCTGGATTTATTTTACAAAGATGATAAAATTGCTGATCGGTGAAATCTACATTTTCTAAGTTAAGGGTGACAAACATCATTAACCTCCGAGTTGGTGTTCAAATAATCTTGTATCCAATTGCAACCATAGATTAGTAACTGGTCTAAATCCAGGACTTGATCTAAATTCCATATAATAACAGTGTTGTCTCCACTGGCGGAGGCGATCATCTCACCATCGGGGCTGAAAACTACGGCTAAGACGCCATCGCTATGTCCTTTCAGGGTAGTTAAAAGGGTTCCATCCTGCTTCCAGAGTTTGACGGTTTTGTCATAACTAGCGCTAGCAATTCTGTTACCGTCAGGGCTAAACACTACTCCTAATACTCCTGCTTGATGACCGTTGAGGGTAGTAATCAAGGTTCCATCGCGCTTCCAGAGTTTAATGGTTTTGTCCCAACTCGCGGACGCAATGGTTTCACCGTCGGGACTGATGGCAACGCTGTAAACCCGGTCATGGTGTCCCTTGAGGGTAGTAATCAAGGTTCCGTCTGGCGTCCAAAGCTTGACAGTTTTATCCCAACTGGCGGAAGCAATTAGAGTCCCATCTTTGCTGAAGGCTACTCCATCAATGCGATCGCTATGGCCGTTAAGGGTATTAATTAAGGTACCGTCCCGTTTCCAGAGCTTAATGGTTTTATCGGCACTAGCGGAAGCCATCATCTCACCGTCGGAGCTGAAGACTACTGCTAAAACAGCGCTGCTATGGTTTGTTAAGGTTTTTAGCAAGCTACCGTTTCTGTGCCAGAGCTTGATAGTGTTATCGGCACTAGCGGAAGCAATCATCTTACCATCGGGGCTAATCGCTATTCCTGAAACTCTAGCGCTATGGCCATTCAGGGTTCTTTGTAGGCTACCGTCTGTATTCCACAGTTTCACGGTCTGATCCCAACTCGCCGATGCAATGGTTTTTCCGTCTGGGCTAATGGCAACTCCCCAAACTAAATCACTATGCCCCCTGAGCCTGGTGAGGATGATGCCATCGGGTTTCCAGAGCCTAACCGTTCCATCCCAACTCGCCGATGCAATAGTTTTTCCGTCTGGGCTGATGGCCACACCGTACACTAAATCTTGATGCCCTCGTAGGGTAGTGAGTAATGTGCCTTCCCAACTCCACTGGTTAACGGTTCCGTCCCAACTCGCGGACGCAATGGTTTTACCATCTGGGCTGATGGCAACGTTGTAAACGCGATCGCTATGGCCCTGAAGAGTATTGAGTAAAGTGCCATCAGCATGCCAGAGTTTAACGGTTTTATCCCCTGACGCGGACGCAATGGTTTGACCATCTGGGCTGATGGCAACGTTGTAAACGCGGTCATTATGCCCCTGAAACGTCCTTAGTAATGCCCCATTATAGCGCCAAAGCTTAACGGTTTTGTCCCCTGACGCTGACGCAATGGTTTTACCTTCTGGGCTAATAGCCACTCCCTAAACAATAGCGCTATTGTTTGTCAGGGGAGTAATAGTTTCACTACCAATTCGAGTCATATCAATAGAAGCGCAGCTAAAACCAGCCTGTTGCAGTCGATACTTGATGCGTAAGCGCAAGCTAGACTTACCCATCTGTCGGGAGTTGAACACATAACAAAACTCACCCCTAATTAAAGCGTTATAAAGTTCAGCATCAGCTCGACGCTCTACATAACTAGGGGCATCTAATTTTAAACTACCACCGACTTGATATTCGTAGGTGTCCATGTGAGCAGTTTTGAATTGGGTGAGGTACTTTCTGCTGGGTTTTAGGGAGTAGGGAGTAGGGAGTAGGGAGTAGGGAGTAGGGAACAGGGAACAGGGAACAGGGAGAATTTTACTTTTATAATTAGGTATATAGATCCCCCCTAACCACCCTTAAAAAAGGGGGGAATTAGATTCAAAAGTCCCCCTTATTAAGGGGGATTTAGGGGGATCTGAATTAGGCATTAACAATGCTAACATACTCTTGAACAGGTAAACATTCCTGTGTAATCAGGATTATTAAAATTGGTTTGGTTTTAATTGGGAATCAAATCAGCCCACAACATTGCTATATCTGTTCCAGCAGTCTTCTTTATAAATTTATCATATAAACGGGCTATTTGATCGTCAGAAAAATGATTCTTCCAATCTCCGATTTCTCCTTTGCGGATAAACGGTGTCATTTCTTTAGGTCGCTGACTCGACCACCGACTTTGGTCTTGGCTCATGCTGGTAAAACTGGTGTGTTTAAGAATGCTATTGAAAATTTCAGCATTATTGAGTTTGTCTAGGTATGAACTCCCTAAAAACTTAGCAATTTCTCGAATATAGTTGGGAGTATCAGCTTTCATAGCTTCGTAAGTGATAAACAAAACATTGTCATCCTGGCGATGGTCATACCAAGACAGTAAATGCTCGAAATAATCGCCCCAATCAACTTCCCCTTCAATAAAGCATTCAAAAAAATCATTAAAGGTTCCTTCTGCAAAATTATAGTGCTTCACAAACCCTTTAGTATGGTAATAAAAAGAAACAACACAATCAAAGGGATTGCGAGCAATATAGATATACTTGGCATCAGCACAATAAGGGGTGAATGAGTAAGAAATATGAGTTTTAATAAACCTTGGGGATGCCATGGCTGCTACAAAATCAGCACCCACTTCTTCGAGATGAGGTACTTCTAAATTGATGTCTTTGCCCACAGGTAGGGGTTCGCCATCATGGTTGAGCATCCAGACAATATGTTGAACCCAAGTTGTGCCACATTTGGGATAAGTAACAATAAAGTTATCCTCCGGTTGAGCATTGTAACTGAGTCCAGATTCAAAACAGGTTACCGGAAATCCCATGGGAATACGGAATCCCTGACACATGGAGTAGTGGGGTTTTTGTCGTTGTTGGTTCATTGTTTCGTTAGGGAGTCGGGAATCGGGAATCGGGAATCGGGAATCGGGAATCGGGAATCGGGAATCGGGAATCGGGAATCGGGAATCGGGAATCGGGAATCGGGAATCGGAACCCACCCCTAACCCCTCCCAGGAGGGGTTAGGGAATCGGGAATCGGGAATCGGGAATTGGGAATCGGGAATCGGGAATCGGGAGTAGAGGGCAGAAAATTGACTGTAGCTCATCTAGAAATTATCAGACTCATTCGGATATTTTTTTAGGGTTATGCTAGATCAGCAATACTTTTGATTATATACACAACCTACTATAGCAGTAAATCTCAATTATAGGTCATAAACTGGCAGTTTTATTGTTAAGAGAAATAACCATAATTACTGAATTAGTATACTCCTCAATATTGTTGATATATAATCTAAAATTGTATGGCTGAGCAAACGCTAATGAATTACTAATTATTGGGTAAATAATTTATAATTAATTTGGAATGACGCGATCCTCCAAATTCTTAATTCCTGGATCACGTTGGTTCTATCGAACTAAGGTAAATCCGTTTAATAACATTATTTATAGTAAAATTGTTTGTTGTCGTTTGTCTTTTATACAAAATTAATTAAAAATTAACTATATAGCGTTTATCCTACTTATGAGGTACAATTTTTTACCGATTCCCGATTCCCGATTCCCGATTCCCTACTCCCGATTCCCTACTCCCGATTCCCGATTCCCGATTCCCTACTCCCAATTCCCAATTCCCTTAAATGATTATTCAAACCCTACCTAAAAACGTAGTTCATCTAATTGCTGCTGGGGAAGTCATTGATTCAATAGCCGCAGTGGTGCGAGAACTGATCGAAAATTCCCTTGATGCTGGGGCAACTCGGATTACCGTTTCCCTGTGGACTGAGCAATGGCGGGTACGAGTGGCAGATAATGGCACAGGGATGGAGGTGAAGAATTTGCAAAAAGCGGCTTCTGCTCACAGTACTAGCAAAATCTCTAGTAGTGATGATCTGTGGAAGATTACTAGTTTGGGATTTCGTGGGGAAGCGTTGCATAGTTTGGCGGCTGTGGCAGAGTTAGAAATTTTGAGCCGATGCTCAGGAAATAGTCAGGGGTGGCGAGTGCTCTATAATTCCCAAGGTGAACTGCGTCAGATTGAAACTGCTGCGATCGCACCCGGTACGATTGTGATAGTGTCTAATTTATTTGGTAAGTTGCCCGTGCGTCGCCAGGGTTTACCGGCGATGGCACAACAGTTGCGTGCTGTCCAAACCATTATTCATCAACATGCTCTGTGTCATCCTAGGGTGAGCTGGCAAGTGGAGCAAAATGGACGTCCATGGTTTAATCTTTGTCCTGGTCATACTGCCCAACAGATTCTGCCTCAAATTATCAAGCACTTAAAGGAAAGTGATTTGCAGCCGCTAACGGTAGAGGTGCCGATACCGGATTCGGGAACAGAACAAGAACAGGATAAAAGCACTAAGGGAAATCTCGGAAATGGTTTGATGGAGCTAGTGTTAGGATTACCGGATCGATGCCATCGCAGACGTCCAGACTGGGTAAAGGTAGCGACTAATGGACGGATTGTGCGATCGCATGAATTGGAACAAACCATGATCACAGCATTAGCTCGAACCTTGCCTCGCGACCGCTATCCCATTTGTTTCCTGCACCTGCGGATTTGTCCGAGTCAAATCGACTGGAATCGTCATCCAGCCAAGACCGAAATTTACTTACACTCGGTATCCTACTGGCAAGAGCAAGTTGCTGAAGCTATCGAGCAAGCTTTGCGGATCACCCCAGCCACTCTCCCAGAAGCGATTCACTCGAACAGGGTAAAACAGTTACTCAAAACATCGGAAGCTAGAGGAGGTTACACCACTAGTCGTTCAATTGAAGTGATACCAGCCACTCAAGAAATTACTGACAAAACTGATAGCAAAATTGATAGCAAAACTGATGATATTGGGCTAATTCAACTGCGAGCCATAGCTCAAGTTCATAATATGTATATCGTAGCAGAGCATCCCACCGGTATTTGGTTAATTGAACAGCACATTGCCCATGAACGGGTGTTGTATGAAGAATTATGCGATCGCTGGCAGTTAGTCCCCTTAGAACCTCCCATCATTCTCCAGCAGTTATCCCCTAAGCAGGTGGAACAACTACAGCGGATTGGTTTAGAAGTTGACCCCTTTGGAGAAGAGCTGTGGGCAGTACGGAATGCACCAGAACTGTTGCGCGAGCGAGACGATTGTGCCAAAGCCCTATTAGAGCTGAGTTTAGGAGGAGACTTACAAACCGCTCAAGTAGCAACTGCCTGCCGCAGTGCAATTCGCAATGGTATCCCTCTAAGTTTATCACAAATGCAGCAGTTATTAGATCAGTGGAAAAAGACTAGAAACCCTCGCACTTGTCCCCACGGGCGTCCCATTTATTTATCGTTAAAAGAGTCTGCTCTTTCCCGTTTTTTCCGCCGTCATTGGGTGATTGGGAAAAGTCATGGGATATAAGGAAGGGTTGGTAGGTTAGCAAGTTGTTCGCGTAGCGTGGCCTTTTGGCCAAGGTTGGCAAGTTAGCAAGTTATCAAGTTAGCAAGTTAGCAAGTTGAAGGTTAGCAAGTTAGCAAGTTGAAGGTTAGCAAGTTATCAAGTTGAAGGTTAGCAAGTTATCAAGTTGAAGGTTAGCAAGTTATCAAGTTAGCAAGTTGAAGATTATTAAGTTATCAAGTTAAAGGTTATTAAGTTGGCAAGTTAGCAAGTTTGTAAGGTTAAAACTTGCTCATTAATAATAGCAGTGTTCATAGTAATGAGGTACACAGGATTTTTTCCCCTCTTCCCTGCTACTCTTCTCTCCTTTTCTCTGCTCTTCTCTGCTCTTCTTTCTTCTCCCCCCGCGCCCCCGCCCCACACTCCCTGCGCCCCCGCCCCACACTCCCCACACCTCCCACACTCCCGACTCCCGACTCCCAACTCCCCAAAACCATTAAGAACTGCCATAAAATGGCATAATTGCCTGATGCCTCAATCAATAATAGGGTAATCAAAGATAATGTGAAGGTAATCCACATCTGTTACCTTCAGGCCATGACCGAAGGACCAAACCGCGATCAGACTAGTCGTCTGGTATTATTCATTACCCTCTGGCTCAGCTTGTTTGTTTTATCAGTCAAGGTGTCAGCAGCTTGGGCTACCCAATCGCTCAGTCTGATGGGGGAATCCCTGTTCACCCTATTAATTTGCTTTAATACCCTTATCAATTTGCTGATGATCACTACCTATGACAATTCGCCAGATCTGTCAGTCTATGGTCATGGTAAACGGGAAACGGTGATTACCTTTGTGCTAATTGCCTTTTTCGGCTTTGCTGGGGGAAATTTGTGCTTACTCTCCTCTCAGCAGTTACTAACTCTGATTCAGGGAGGAACCTTAACTATTCCTGTCCGGCTCAGTTTACCCTTAATACAATTGTTGGGAGCAGTATTAGCCATGAGCCTTGGTTGGTCTTGCCTGATGATTTACCAAGCTAAAGTGGTCAGGAGTCCTACCCTACGCTTTCAGGCCGCTCAAATGCTTCAGGATGTGGGCTTAACTATACTAGTACTCGGTGGGCTTTGGGGGGTTTCCCGAGGTTTCCTATGGCTGGATCCACTGTTGAGTAGTGTGCTGGTGCTTTTTGCCGGGGCAAATTGTTGGCAAGTTATCAACTGGCAATTGCCCCTGCTAGTCAAACAAACTCCCATTGATCCAGAAGCGATCGCTAACATAGCCCATCAAGTTGGAGGTGTCACTCGCTGTGATCAAATTCAGTGCCGGGGTGTTGTAGGACGCTTCATGTATGTTGAAATGCATTTGGTAGTGCATCCAGAGTTCTCAGGAGTCATTTCCCTGATTGCTGAACGGATTCAGGGGGGAATTCAAGAACGCTACGGACCAGTACAAGCTATTTTCCACATCGATGATGACTTAACCGAATCCATACGATGGAATGGCTCGAACCGTAACCAACAAATCAACGGTAAAGATGAAGCAGATGGGGAGTAGGGAGTCGGGAGTCGGGAGTCGGGAGTCGGGTAGTGGTTTAGCCCAGGTCTGGTCAAGGTTTCGGGAGCTAAAATCACGAATTGTTTACCACTACCGACTTTTTGCCTCTTGCCTCTTGCCTCTGTTCCCCTCCTGGGAGGGGTTAGGGGTGGGTTCCTCTGTTCCCGATTCCCCATTCCCGATTCCCCATTCCCGATTCCCCATTCCCGATTCCCTATTCCCGATTCCCTATTCCCGATTCCCTATTCCCTAAAATAAACTAATCTACTATAATAGTTTATTGCCCAAAAATTAATACTTAAGCAGACAGCTGCTAAAGTAAACAGAATGTAGGTCGGAGCCATCACTACTCCAATCATCAACCAACTATAAACATGGAATAGCATGGCCAAAGCTGGGATGCACGCAACTAAAGCAGCTTTCCGCACCTGAACTTGGGGATAACCAATCACAGTAAAGATGATAGTTTGTAAGGTCAGGAGCAAGTTAGCAGGAACTAAAATGGCACAGATGGCTACACAATGGTTACGGGAGAAATCACATAGGATATTAAAATCAAACATTTTAAAATTGCTAACATTATCCTTTTCAGTTTATAGTTAAAGGTTGCTGGGAATTGCTCAATATAGTATTTACAAATCTCCCCCCTCTCCCCACACTCTTCCCCCTACTCCCTACTCCCTACTCCCTACTCCCTAAAAAACTAATCAAGGGGATACGCCATCCGATAGGGATCAACAATCTGGTCAAACTCAATAGCAGAAACATAGCCTAATTCTAGACAAGCTGCTTTCAGGGTAAGGTTCTTCTCAGTAGCATGGTGCGCCACTTCTGCGGCTTTGTCGTAACCGATGATTGGACTCAAAGCAGTGACTAGCATCAGGGACTGTTCCAAGAAATACTGGATTTTCTCTCGATTCGGTTCTAGTCCCTTCAGCAGGAAGTCAGTGAAATTGTTGCAGCTGTCAGCAAGTAGATGGACAGATTGGAGCAAGTTGAACACAATCATGGGCTTAAAGGTATTCAACTCAAAGTGCCCCTGAGCACCAGCAAATGCGATCGCACTATCGTAGCCCATCACCTGAGTAGCTGCCATAGTCATCGCTTCGCACTGGGTCGGATTAACTTTCCCTGGCATAATCGAAGACCCTGGCTCATTGGATGGCAGCTTCAGTTCCCCAAACCCGCAGCGTGGTCCACACCCTAGGAAACGGATATCATTAGCAATCTTCAATAACGAGCAGGCTAGGGTTTTGAGGGCACCGCTAGCCATAACCATGTCATCATGAGCTGCTAGAGCCGCAAACTTGTTAGGAGCAGACACAAAGGGCAAGCCAGTCAACTTAGCAATATGCTCAGCAGCCTTTTCTGCAAACCCCTTGCCAGCATTTAACCCAGTCCCGACAGCGGTTCCACCAATCGCCAACTCGTATAAGCCAGGAAGAACAGAGTCTATCCGTGCTAAATTAGCATCTAGCTGGGCAACGTAACCGGAAAACTCTTGACCCAAGGTTAACGGTACAGCATCTTGAAGGTGAGTGCGCCCAATTTTAGCGATATTATCCCATGCTTTCGCCTTCTCTTCTAGAGCATCCCGCATTTTCTTGACCTTGGGCATCAGTCGCTCATCAAAGGCTACCGCTGACGCGATGTGCATGGCTGTGGGAAAGGTATCATTAGAGGATTGGGACATATTGACGTGGTCATTGGGATGAATTGGGTTTTTGCTACCCATCACCCCCCCAGCTAGTTCAATCCCACGATTAGCAATCACCTCGTTCACGTTCATGTTGCACTGGGTACCACTACCAGTCATCCAAACACGGAGAGGGAAGTTACCGTCTAGCTGGCCTTCGATCACCTCTGTTGCTGCTTCAATGATTAACTTAGCTTTATCCTCTGGTAGTTTACCCAGTTCAGAGTTAGTCAGAGCAGCCGCTTTTTTCAGAATAGCCATCGCTGTTATGACTTCCGGGGGGATAAAGTCTTGTCCAATCGAGAAATATTTTAGCGATCGCTGAGTTTGAGCGCCCCAATACCGATCAGCAGGAACTTCGATTTCCCCCATACTATCGGTTTCTATTCGCATCTTAGTCATCAGTGATATCAACTCCCCTTGGTTCCTTCGTTTATGGTATAGCACAGGGAGTAGGGAGTAGGGAGTAGGGAGTAGGGAGTAGGGAGTAGGGAGTAGGTATGCATGGCTTTTATCGTAGTTCATGCTATGTTTAAAATAGCGATAGATATCAGCAATTTTGGTAACCGTTTATGGCTATATTAAAACTTGATTATGATTTCCCAATAAATCCTGAACCCTAATCTTAATTTATCATAAACCCCAAAAATAATCGGCTCTATTTTATTCAGTAACCTGTTATATTTGTCTAGATTACCTCTTATGATTAGGTTAAACTCAATAAATTTTTTTATATGAAGTGTAAGATAATTCTTAATTCTTAATTCTTAATTCTTAATTCTTAATTCTTAATTCTTAATTCTTAATTCTTAATTCTTAATTCTTAATTCTTAATTCTTAATTCTTAATTCTTAATGATGGAAGAATGGTTAATTTACAAGGAGTTTCGGTTTGAAGCTGCTCATCGCCTTCCCCATCATGACGGCAAATGTAGTCGGTTACATGGCCATAGCTGGGTGGGGCGAGTATATGTCAAAGGTAATCAACTGATTGAGGAGGGTTCCAAACAGGGGATGATAATGGACTATGGAGATATCAAGACCTATCTCAAGCCTCTGTTGGATAACTTTTTGGATCATTATTACCTCAATGAAACCACCGGCTTGGAGAATCCTAGTAGTGAAGCGATCGCCAAGTGGGTTTTTGAGCGACTTGAAGAAGCAGGTTTACCAGGATTGTATGCCGTTGAAATTCAAGAAACCTGTACCTCTGGTACGCGATACATGAAACCTAATATCAAGTCCGGTTGAATAGCCATAATTAATGGGAGGGTGGGGAGATGGGGAAATGGGGAGATGGGGGAGATTTTTATTAAGGGTAATAATCCTGAGTAGACCTCTTGCAAAAGTAGTTTTCTGATAGTGTTCTTGATGCTTTGCGTCAATTATTGTCCACTTTTCCCAGATCCGCTGTTCCCTGTTCCCCACAACTGCAAGAAGTCTAGTCAATAGCTTCGCTATGCAAATAGGAGTTGCCAACCGACAAATGCGATCGCTAAATCAGCCAGAATATGACTTACATAACCAGACCAGATGGAACGGTAGGTTAGATAGCACCACGACCATACTGCTCCAGCCATGAACACCCCTAATGAGCCAAGGATGACCACCAGCCAATCTTGGGTATAAAAGGTTAAAGCAATAATATGATGGAGGGTAAACAGCAATGCACAAAGCAATACTGACCCAAGTCCTGGGATGAGAATCTGGCACTTGCTCCAGACAAACCAACGCCAGATATACTCTTCCAGGAACGCATTAATCAAAGTCCAATACATCGCCCCGAGTAGGTAAATGTATGCACTAGTTATGCCGACTTCTTGGGCTTTAGTGCGAAGATCCGTCTGATCAATCCAGTGCTGACCGAAAAGCCAATAAGCCCCAAGGATGATCCCAAACATCAACAGTCCCAAAATAGTTCCAGTCAACAACTCCTGTCCCTTCGGCCAGGATATACGTAACTTGCCACGATCCACCCAGAAAAACCAAGCAAGAGGCAGTGCTAGTAACCAGACTTTGCAAAATAAGGATACTGCCTGCCCTAATGATCCTGGAGCAATATATAGTGCCATTGCTATACCGATACTCCCAGCAGGAACTAGCAGTAGCAGAGCCAATAGGGGATGTTTACCAGAGTGAGTCTTGAGCATTGGAAATTCTCCGGTGGTAACTTTATTGGTCATGCTAGAAGCTTTGGTTGAAACTATCGGTAAGTTCTGTGCCAGTTCTACAAGTTTCCTAAGGGTATAGCTAAGATAACGTCATGTCTTTAAACCTTTTTGCCATACTGCCCTCTTCCTGAGCCATAGCTTCGCTAATGTATAGTTCCTGTCTCGGCAGTGGGATCACAATTCCCTCTTGTTCTAATCTTTCTTTTATAATTCGATTGATGTCAGGATAGACAGTCCAGTAATCCTCTGTCTTAGTATATGCTTTAAACCAAATCTTAACAGCATATTCAGCCAATTCACCGGTCGTAATCCAAGGTTCTGGGTCTTTCAATACTAAAGGATGAGAGTTAGCAATATCTTTAAGAACTTGGCTCGTTTGAGTAATACTATTTTGGTAGCTGACCCTTACTGTGATAAACATAGCGCGGACGGGGCTAGTGGTTTCATTCTCGATAACGTTACCCCAGACTGAATTGTTGGGCACAATAATAATTTTATTTCGAGGAGTCTTGATGGTGGTGCAAATTAAGTTAACATCCTCAACCTCTCCTTTTACCCCAGCTACTTCAATCATATCCCCCACGTCGAAAGGTTTATAGAGTAATATCATTAACCCATTGGCAAAGTTACCGAGGGTACTTTGTAACGCAAATGCTACCACAAAACCAGCAGCTCCAATCATAGCGATCAGTGGGCCAATACTGACCTCTAGGGCAGTAATCCCTACAATAATACCCACCACAAATAATCCTTGGCGGGTTAGACTAACCAAGAACTGACGCAACATCACTGAAATATTCGGGAACATCCACAAAGATTTCTCGAGGAGTGTACTTAAGATCACCGATAGGATGCTAAAACCAGCAACGATTCCTATACATTTGCCAATGTTATTCGCCCAGCGCAGACCTCCTTCTTTAGACTGGAGCCAGCCGACGATGGTAATCCAAGTTCCTTCAGTGTCGGTTACGTCTACCTTAATCCCACTGATGGCATCGATGTATTTTTTGTACGACTTGACATCACCGCCTTTAAGTTCCAGCTCTTGAAGTACCACCTCAAAGCGATCGCTCAAAGCAGTGCGTTCATCCCGCAATCTGGTCATGTTGACCAGTACTTGCTTTTTAACTTCGGTCTTGGCCTCGACCGCTTCTTCTATGTTTTCTTTGGCTTTGTCAAGCCCCTGTTCAGTCTTTTTCTGCTCTTGTTCATCCGTAACGACTTTGTTGCTAATTGTCCCGATCTGCTCTTGAACCTTAGCAACTTCCTCTTCTGAGCTTGAGGTTTTGGCTTTATCTTTCTGCTGTTGAGTACCTTCAACTGCTTGATCAATCGCCCCTTGCGAGGTTTTATCCTGCTCGGTCTTTTCTCCTTGTTTGACTGCTTCTTTTACTGACTCCTGAGCTTTTTCGAGAGCTTCCTGTGCTTCTTCCGCCCCCTCTTTAGCTTTTACGCCACCTGATGGGGATGGCTCAGTCCCTTCCTCAAGAGCCTTTTTGGCATCTTCTAGGGCATCAACAGCTTCCTTAGTTTTTTGAAGCTCTCGATTTTTGCGCTTGACAGCAATTTCCGCATCGCTGAGTTCTTTAACTTTAGTTTTCAGCAAGGAAATCCACCCCTGAGCTTCACCATCCAGCTCATCCTTAGTGAATGGCTTGAGCAATAGCTCTAGCTCCTCAATCGGAATAGTTGGATCTGCAGTAGTAACCGCTTTCGGAATAGTTGAATCTTCAGTCGTAACCGCTTGCTCATTGGGTGAATTAGTGGTCTGTTGAGCTTGGACAGGTAACCACCATGCCCCAACGATTAAGAGACTGCCAAACAAAATGCTAAATTTCTTTTGTCGGTAAAGAATCATTGGTTTTTCGTGTTGATAAGACGTTAATTAGGTGCCCTTGACCTATTAAGAATTAAATTCGCCAAGGTCAAGCGCACCTGAAGATGTAACCTGTACAGTTTGGTTGACTTTTGAGTGTTAATCAAAGAAGATATAAGGTGTATAGTTTGGTTCACTGTTCAGTGTTAACCGTTAACTGTCAACAGTTGCTCCCGAGCTTACCACCGGAAGATCGGCACAGCTGTAACATTGCTCGATTTAGACTGAGGGGGGCAGATCTCAAGAGGATAGGAGCTGAATTTTCCCCAACTCTTCGGGATTTTGACATAATTTATCCCTTAATAATCCTCTATATCTAACCCTAAAAAGAAGATCCCGGGGCAATCAATAGTTAACGGTTAACAGTTAACTGTAAACAGTCAAAAAGGTATAGATAGCCTTTTATTGGATCAAATCAAGGGATGTGCTTATTTTTGACCAACATTTTTGGCAAACAAACACCTTGGACAAAAATTTTGCTTTGCCCAATCTTCCCTGATCAACGACTAGGATTTTATCACATTTTTATTTCCCCGAGTGTTAATTTTTGTTTCCATCATCCATGGCTTATGGTTTAATATCACTTTGAAAACGTGCGGAATTAGCAGCTTCTGCCGCAGCCACATCCCCTTTTCCAAAAAAGGCAGGAAAGGGTTTAGGGAGCTCTAGTGCCCGTTGAGTTGCAGGTCGGGCATCAATACGGTCAAACCAGCCTTGAAGGTTTTTCAGCCCATCCACCGATACTTTCGCCCAGTAATAAGCTCGTGCCCAAGGATAAGTGGCCATATCTACAATAGTGAACTCATTGCCAAGGATGTAAGTTTTCCCCTCAAGCTGCTGATCCAAGACTTCCAGTAGCCTTCGTGATTCTGACCCATAGCGCTTGATGGCAAATTCATCACGATGCCCTTGAGGTTCTGCAATCCGCTGAAAGTACATCGCCTGACCCATCATCGGTCCAATGCCACTCATCTGAAACATCAGCCACTGAAGCGCTTGGGATCGAGCTTTTTCCCCCTCGGGAAGGAACTTTTGATATTTCTCAGCTAGATACCAAAGAATCGCACCCGACTCAAAAACCACAAAATCGTCATTACCACGATCCACGATGGTCGGGATGCGCCCATTGGGATTAAGAGATCTGTACCAGTCTGATTTCTGTTCTTTTTTGGAAAAGTCAATATAGGTCATCTCATAGTCCACCTCTGCTTCTTCAAGAAAGATCAGCGGCTTCCATCCGTTCATAGTCGATGCAGTGTAAAGATGAATCTCAGCTTGTTTCGTCATGATTTTTCTTTGGATGAGATATTGACGCTTGAGTTAGTTTTAATGAGCTTTGGAGCACGGAGCAGACAGAGGCTTCGCCACTTCAACACCTAAATCATGGTCGGGGTCAAGAAACACCATCTTTAGGTGACTGATGTACCGTTCTCGGTCAGCGTCAAATTGTGGATTTTTGATGACGTTGTAGCACGCGAAATGGGGCAATTCCTCGAAGCCACAAAACTCATGGCTCTTACGCATGGGCAGCAGCACCTCTTGTAGTGAGAGTCCTTCAAAAAAACTATTGGGATTATTAAAGACGTCGGCGGGCGCATTCCATGTAGTAGACAGCATGAATTTCTTGCCATTCATCAGGCCACCCGATCCGTATGAGCCATTACTGTGCCCGAAAAACTCACCATAGGCGTAGACATCGTCTATGTAACGCTTCAAAGTTGACGGCATCATGAACCAGTACACGGGATACTGAAAAATCACCGTATCAGCTTGCTTGAATTTCGCAATCTCCTCTGGAATGTTGTAGCCGTCTTCCACAACAGTGGTCAGTAGCTCGTATTGATCTTTCAATATCTCCACCGCTATCTCGAAAAGACCTTGATTGTAGCGGCCTTTAGCGAACTCCTTAGTCTCTTTGCCCAAAATCAAAAGCAGGGTTTTCATCAGACTACTTCCTCCCATCAGATAATGTGTACAGTTATTGCTTCATGTATTGCTTCATGGTAAAAATTTAAGTTACGATAGTCAACTAGTCTACGTTTAGTAACCAGGTATAAAATATGAGTTCCTTCATGGACATGGAAATAGATAGCGATGGGCATAGGCCCACGCTACGCGAACACAGCATTGACATCGAAACTGATAGTGACATCGACATCAAAACCGATAGTGATGCCATCAAGAAGGCCATTGACCCCTGTCTCAGCCCCTGTCCAATCGAGCGTGGAATGCGGATTTTGGGTGGCAAATGGAAAGGATCGATTCTTTGGCATCTCAAGGATGGCCCGATGCGATTCAACGATCTAGCGCGCCAGATCGGCGGAGCTAGCAAAAAAATGGTGACCCAGCGACTTAGAGAAATGGAGGATACGGGCCTAGTCAACCGTAACGTAATCAGTACCAAGCCCATTGCTGTGGCCTATGAGATCACAGATTTTGGTCGCACAGCCCTGAGATTTCTGGAGGAGCTAAAGAAATGGGCAGAGGAGTATAATATTTAATGTGAATCTCCAGGATTAAGCATTGATGTGGTGGATAACACAACAACTGCTTGGACTTATAGGTTATTTTTGACAGATGAAAAACTGTTTGTTAGACTTTGCTTAAATCCAAAGGGTTGGGTAGGTTAGGCGGCGACTACTGTAGAAGCTCACTTTTTAAGAGAGCTGTCCGCCGTAACCCACCAATAGTAAAAACTATAGCTGTCTAATATTTACTTTGTAAACAGTCTCGAAAACCTTAACTAGGATCCTATAAAATTGTCGGTGTTTAACTATTTTTATGAATTTTGATTTAAAAAAAAAGCGAAAAATAACTTATAAAATTATAAAAATATCACTTTTTTTTAGATTACTATATAATTGAGTTGTTGTTATATAAGATGTTATATAATATCCCAAAAGTTTATAAATGTCATAATATAAATATTGAAACGGTAATCCAGCCGTTTGTAAAAATAGATAATATCAAATAATCAATGAATTTAGTGGTGATACAATAATGAATTTTCAGGCTGAACCAATAACAATTAATACCCTTTTATCTCAAAGTAAAAAATATGTTATACCTCGTTATCAGCGAGAATTCTCCTGGACAAAGGAACAGATCGAAGAGCTATGGGATGACATTGTAGCTAATCTGGAGGAAATAAATGGTAAAATAACTTGTAGCGAATATTTTTTAGGTACCTTGGTGCTTGCAGGAAGTGATGAGAGCTTCGATATCGAAATTGTAGATGGTCAGCAAAGAATTACCATCATTACGATGCTAATTTCATTGATTTCCAGGAAACTAAAAAAAGTTGGAGAAGAAGCATCGGCCACTTCAGCATTTAACAATTATATAAAAGGTACTGATCGAAGAGGAAGAGAATTTAAAAAGCTTGATAAGAGTAGCCAGAGCAATTATTTTTCTCTACTAGTCCAAGATTTACAACCTCATGAGTGTTCCGCCACTACAGATGAAGATAAGAGAATTAAAGATTCCTACGATACTATTGAAAGCCTCTTATCAATTGACAATATATCTAAATGTATATTCAAAAAGGATAAAATAGACAATGAAGAATATACCAAAGGCTTATTTGCACTTTTGGATCAGATTATTGATAGTTTAAAGGTTATTCGAGTCAATGTACTTGATCTTGATCAAGCATATATAATTTTTGAAATTTTAAATGCGAGAGGAATAAATCTTAGTCCAGTTGACTTAATCAAAAACAAAGTATTGGCAGAGTGTGATGATCAGTATCCTATTGATTTCGCAAAAGAACAATGGGATGAAATATCCAACAGGTTAGCTCAGAGAGAGACAAACACTAGTTTAGAAGACTATGTTCTTCATTGGTGGGTGACAAAGCATAAGTACACAAGCAAAAGAAATTTATATAAGGAATTTAGAAAGAAATTGCAATCTGGAGACATAGTTCCACAACTCTTTTTAAAAGATCTTCATTCTACGAGTGAATTATATATAAAAATATCTTCACCTCAAACTATTGACTGGACTCAGGCTGATCAAAAACCTATTTTTAATAGCTTATTTGCTCTAAATACTTTTAAAATTTCAATTAATAGACCGTTTTTAATTTCCTTGTTTTTGGCAAAATAAAGCAAAAAAATTACACAATCTTTACTAATTGATACTCTAACAAAAATTGAATCTTTCCATTTTGCATTTAATGCAATATGTTCAATGCGTCCATCCGGAGTTGAAGGGGCATATTCGAAGGCAGCTCGCCTTTTACACGAGTCTAGCAATAAAAGAGAGGCAACAAAAGTCATAAATGATTTAATTGAAATGCTTACAGATAGGCTTCCTAGCGAAGCTATATTTTTAGATAAGTTCAGGAAGCTAAAATTTACCAATTCATGTACAAAACAGAATAAGTTAATTAAGTATATATTCATTAAAATGGAGCTCTATTATAGAAAAAACAATGAGTTTTATCCTGAAGATCTTACTCTTGAACATATTCTTCCTCAATCTTCTGGTGATAAAAACAAAATTGGAATGATCGGGAATCTTCTTCCAATAGGTGAGAGCTTAAATGGAGATGCTGGTACAAGACGACTATCTGAAAAAATGCCTACCTATAAAAAATCTGATTATCGAATTGTTCAGGAATTTGTTGAAAAGAATGGAGACAAAAGTATTTGGGAAGTTAAAGATATAGAGTCTAGAACTGATCAACTAGCTAGGGAAGCTTTTCAAAATGTATGGGCACTAAACCAAATAAATGGATCTGAAGGGAGTGTATATTAATGGAAGTTATTTGATATAATTTTGATCTGGTGACAGCTACCTACTAGCAACGTTAAGTATAACTATTATTAAAACAGCAGAAACATTCGATATCATGTCCGGTTGAATACTTACAATTTGGCACAAGGATTTGGCACAAGGAAACCAGAAGGAAAGCATAAGCTAGAAGTCAGAAGGCAGAAGGAAAGGAGTAAGGTTTAATCGGAGAAGGTTTCTTATCACTAATTATCCGAACATGATCTCACAGCCCATTGCTCCCAATCCCGAAGAATAATCCAGTCTTTAGTAAATATAAAACGTTGACCATCAACCATTGGCTGCTTCCTGTGCTGCTACCAGAAGATCTGACAAGGCTTGAACTGCCTCGTGATCTGCCTGAGGAGACCAGATCACAGCTTCTGTTGAAGATACTGATTCAGAAAACGTACTTCTGAATCAGTATCTTCAACAGATTCTAGGCTACATCCTTCTTCTTTAGCAACTGCAAGGAGGAGAAAGTGAATTAGTCGAAGTTTATCTTATTGCCTTTCACGATTTTACGATAAGTGCTACAATAAAACTATGCTAATAACTTACTGCTACAGAATCAAGCCAAGCCCCGAACAGATAGCTATCATGGAAAGGTGGCTTGAACTGTTGCGCCGTCACTGGAATTATGCTTTAGGACAACGCCTTGATTGGCTCAATCGGACTCGTTCACCGATTGATAGATGTAGCTTGATTAGTGAGGCGATTGGTGAAATTCCAGAAGCGGTAAACTATTACACCCAACAGGCAGCTCTTAAGGAAACTAAGCGGCTATTTCCTGAGTACAAACAAATCTACGCAGAAACTCAGCAGGTTAACCTACAACGGCTTAACAAAGCATGGGATAGATGGCGAAAACCAGATGCCACTGGTTTTCGGGGCGGTAGACCTCGTTTTAAAAAACCTGGAGATCTCAGATCATTTGTGTTTCCCAGGGTCAACAATTCTAGAGCAGGGGCACACCTGATTAATGGTGTTTTAAAACTAAGTCGAATTGGGTCAATGCCTGTGGTAATGCACCGACAATTACCTGATGGGTTTGCTCTTAAGCAATGTACCATCATCAAAAAGGCTGATGGTTGGTATTGTTGTATCTCAATGAAAGATGATACCGTACCTGAGCTGTTACCTGTGGATTCGGTTAAATCTGCTGTCGGTATCGACGTTGGTTTAGAAAAATTTTTAACCACATCTGACGGCGAAGCTGTCCCTATTCCACAGTTCTATAGGAATGCTCAAAACAGACTGGCTCAAGCTCAACAAGTAATGTCGCGTCGTGTTAAGGGTTCTAAGAACTGGGAAAAAGCTAAGAATAAAGTGGCTTTATTGAACCTTCATTTAGCCCGTTGCCGAAAGGAGTTTCACTATCAGGTTGCTCACTGGCTGTGTAGTAAATATGACCTGATTGCCCATGAGGATTTGAATATCAAGGGACTTGCTCGAACTAAGCTAGCCAAATCAATACATGATGCAGCGTGGGGGTCATTTCTCGAAATCTTACAAGCAGTGGCGGTCAAACGCGGTTTGTTAGTCCAGAAAGTTAACCCACGGGGGACAAGTATTGAGTGTTTCAATTGTGGTTCTAGGGTTGAAAAAAGTTTGAGTGAGCGCGTTCATTATTGTTCCAGTTGTGAAGTTAAAATTGACCGCGATTGGAACAGTGGCATCAACATTCTGAATCGTGCATTAATGGCGGTTGGACTGCCGCTCAATGGCTGTGGGAAATCGATACAGGATATCGAGGAGCAGCAAGTCTCATTCGTGAGTTTGGGAAGCCTACATCATAATCTTTGATTTGATCTAGGAGTGGTCACAATAAGCTGGTTCATTCCCCGGCTTCCACTTAATATTGCAACCAATACTAGGCTTTTGCTCAGAATTCACCGGTTGCGACCCTAGCACCGCATCAATAGCTGCTCGTAAATCCTTACCCGTAACTGGTATACCATTACTAGGACGACTATCATCCAATTGACCTCTGTAAACCAGCTCCTGGTTAGCATCGAATAGAAAAAAATCTGGGGTACAAGCAGCTGTATAGGTCTGAGCCGTTTCCTGAGTCTGATCATGACAGAAGGGAAAGGTGAATCCCAGCTCCTGAGCCATTTCCTTAAGTTTATCGGGAGCATCATCTGGGTAATTATCCGCATCATTAGCGCTAATCGCCACCATACCGAGATTAGCATCGGCATAGTCTTTCCCTAGCTTGGCCAATTCTCCCTGTACATGTTTAACAAAAGGACAATGGCGGCAGATAAACATGACCAGTAACCCCTGCTTACCCGCAAAGGTCTCTAAGGAAATCGTCTCGCCAGACACTGCATCCGGTAACTGAAACTCCGGTGCTTTGGTACCTAAGGGCAACATTGTCGAATTAACTAGTGCCATGGTTTCACTCCTAAACTATTGCGGTGAAAACTGATATTCTTCTAACCTTGCCTACCATATCAGATCCTATGGCAACGGCTATGATCTGATATCGTAATCCGACCCAGAACCAAACTACCAAACCACCAAACTACCAAACCACCAAACTACCAAACTACCAAACCACCTTGAACTTTCAACCAACCAACCTTCAACCAACCAACCTTCAATCAACCAACCTTCAACCCACCAACCTTCAACCCACCAACCTTCAATCAACCAACCTTCAACCAACCAACCTTCAATCAACCAACCTTCAACCAACCAACCTTCAACCAACCAACCTTCAACCAACCAACCTTCAACCAACCAATCTTGGCCAAAAGGCCACGCTACGCGAACAACAAAAAAAATGTGGTATAATAGATCAACTTCCTAGAGGTCGTTGCTTGGAAAAGGTAATCAGAAAGCAACGGAAGATTCAGGTGCCAGCGGTTACTGGTAAATAATGGGAATTACTGTTTCAGGTGTTGCAGCAAAGGCGAGTAAAGGGTGAAGATCCCTATCAAACCCTTGTCTGGCCTTTTGGCCTTTCGGCCACGCTACGCGAACGGCCACGCTACGCGAACGCACTACCCTTGGAAACCAAAACCGTTGCCCAACGGTGGAAACCCTAAGGGTTTGCAGTAGTCAATAATGGTAGAAACCCCCCCATGAACGCGCTCCATGGCTACCAAGATCAGCAGAGGGGATGGTCAGGGCGTAAATCAGATTCTGGCAGAAGCACAACCGTTGGAATAAATATGACGCTCCAACCCAAAGATTTCAATGGCAATAACAATGAATCATTAAGAATGCTAGCACGGGCGATCGCATTTTCTCAGGGACAATTTTCTCTGATTTTAGCCCGTTGTAATTATCAATCATTGCGGCAGCGCTTAACACAACAACTGACAGAACGCTACCAGATTAAGTTTCACTCCAGGGCTTTGGCCTCATCGGCTCTTAACCTCTATAGCAATGTTCAAGCGGAACTTACTTCAGAACTACCCGATGCCCTTATTGTTCACAATTTGGAATTAGTCAGGGATATTGATCGGCTATTGGTTTCTACCAATAATGCACGGGATGAATTTCGCAAAACCTTCCCCTTCCCCCTGGTGTTATGGGTAACCGATCAGGTCCAGCACAAGCTGAGGCGAGTAGCACCAGATTTCACCAGTTGGGCTGCTACTCCCATTGGCTTTGAGATGGCAACGGATGAGTTAATTGATTTTATTGAGCAAACGGTCAATCAGGTCTATGGCAAAGTATTAAACTCTGGTGCTGGCAGATTTCTAGACAATGATGACCTGAATTTGGGCATTGGTTCGACTCGCCGCACGGAGTTAAAGTCAGCCCAGAATGAGCTAAAACATCGTAACGTCAGATTAGACCCACGGTTAGAAGCCAGCTTAGAATTTGTTTTGGGTCGTGCCGCTGATGGGTCATCACAAGAGTCTCTGGAACATTATCAAAGTAGTTTAGCCCTTTGGCAGGAGATTGAGCCAGAGGCCAGGGCAACCGACGAAAAACCCCAAACATTCACCTCCTCATCAGAGCGGGTTGGATGCTTACTGTACTATTTAGGATTATGGTGGCGTACCTATGCTGAGAGACATCGGGCTGAACATCAAGTCGCTTGTGGTCATGCCGCAGAGTATTATCAGCAATGTATTAAAGTCTTTAAACAGGCTGAGCGACCAGACTTAGTTGCCAAGTTTATTAATGCTTGGGCAGAGGTACTGCAACGACTGGGACAGTGGGATGACTTGGAAGCAGTTGCTAACACATCCTTGACTATCCATCAAACCTATGGTAATCCCTTTAGACTAGCGCGAGCCTATGGCTTTTTAGCAGAAGTCGCCTTATGGAAATCTGATTGGACTAACGCGCAACAGTTAGCCCAACAGGCTCTGTTAATCTTAGAACAGGCATTGTCTGAATTCTGTACACCAACCTCATGCTCACTCGATACCGATTGTGATTGGGAGCGCTCATTTCACCAAGGTTGGTATTTATTGTCTCTAGCGCGATCGCATCGTGGGGCCGCGCGATCGCTTGGTGGGGCTGAGCGATCGCAACAGCAACAGCAGCAAGCTAAAATCCAAGACAGTCTGACAACTCTGGAAACGGCCAAAGCCAGAACCAAACCCCAGTATGATCCAGACCTTTACATTCGGATTTTAGAAGAACTGCGCCAGTGCTACTGGCAACAAGGTAACTATTTGACTGCTTTTAGGGTTAAACAAGAACGACGCTCCATTGAGCAGCAGTACAATTTTCGAGCCTTTATTGGTGCTGGTCGATTGCAGCCGAAACAACAGGTAACTAACCCAGCATTACCGAATCTAGACTACCACAATTCTGTGACCCCAGCCATTGCGGCCTCTGGTAGACAAGGGGATGTCAATCGCTTAATGCAACGTATGGGCCGTAGTGACCATAAACTAACGGTAATTTATGGTCAATCAGGAGTAGGTAAAAGTTCCCTTGTCCAAGCTGGGTTAATTCCCACCTTGAAACAAAAAACCATTGGCTCCCGTGAGGTATTAACGGTTTTCCAGCAAGTTTATACCGATTGGATTCCCGAATTTGGAAAAGCCTTAGCCAAGTCTCTGGCAGAAAAAAAACTGATTAAGTATCATGGTAATACTCTAGAAACAACAGCCGCAATTCTCAAGACATTCTGGGAAATAACAGAATACAATATCCTAGTGGTTTTAGTCTTTGACCAATTTGAAGAATTTTTCTTTGCGGCTAAAGACAGAAAGCAACGAATGGTTTTATATGAATTTATGAAGATCTGTTTGAATATTCCCTATGTTAAAATTATTTTATCCCTTAGAGAAGATGACCTTCATTACTTGTTAGAGTGTAACCGTCTAATTCAATTAGATGTCATTAACAACAATATTTTAGATAAAACGATTCTTTACTATCTCGGTAACTTTTCCCCAAAGCAAACTAAATCAGTTATTAAAAGCTTAACGGAACACACGGCATTTTCTCTAGAGCCAACCCTAACCGATGCTCTAGTCAAGGATTTAGCAGGAGATACCAATGAGGTGCTCCCCATTGAGTTGCAAGTGGTAGGAGCTCAGCTCCAAGCCGAAAAAATTACCACCTTAGCAGATTATCTAGCCAAAGGTCCGAAGGAAAAACTGGTTGAACGATACCTAGAAACAGCTATTAAAGACTGTGGTGAAGAGAACGAACGAATCACTAAACTTGTTTTATATTTACTGACCGATGAAAACGGGATGCGACCGCTAAAAACTCAGGCTGAATTAGCTGAAGATTTGGACTTAGAAGAGGAGCAACTGGATTTAGTAATGGAGGTGTTAGTGGGTTCTGGTTTAGTATTTGAATTGCCAGAATATCCTGCTGATCGTTATCAGTTAGTTCATGATTATTTAGTATCATTTATTCGCCAAGGACAAGAGCCTCAAATCCTAGCGGAGTTAAAACTGACCAAAGAAGAACTAAAGCAAGCACTTCATCAAGAACAAGAGGAACGAAGACGAGCAGAAATTGCAGAAATTAAAGCCCTGAGTTCTCTGTCTCAAGCTCTACTGTCTTCCCACGACCAGTTAGGAGCATTGGTCGCTAGTGTAAAAGCTGGGAAACGATTACTCACCACAGAGGTTACTCGTGAGATTAAACAGCAACAAGTGAATCAGCTTCAGGAAATTATCAATAACTTGCAAGAGTGCAATCGTTTGGAAGGACATGATGCGGGAGTATTTGGTGTTTGTTTAAGTCCTGATGGTAAACTAATTACCTCTGCTAGTGAAGATGGCACCATCAAGATTTGGGGAATTGATGGGAAAGCTTTGGCAAGCTGTCGGGGTCACAAGGAGCAAGTGTTTAGCATTAGCTTTAGTCCCAATGGTGAAATGTTTGCCTCTGCTAGTGCTGATAGCACCATCAAACTCTGGCAACGGGATGGCAAGTTACTGAAAACTCTCAGAGGTCATAAAAACCAAGTTTTCAACATTAGTTTTAGTCCCGATGGTAACACCATTGCTGCTGCTAGTAAAGATGGCACGATCCAGCTGTGGCATCCTAATGGTACTCGGATTAAAACCCTGACCAGGTTTGGTCCTGCTAACTTTGGGATTAGTTTTAGTCCTGATGGTCAATCCCTTGCGATCGCTAGTGAAGATGGCACTATCAAACTCTGGAATTTAGACAGTAGTTGGCCCAAAATTTTCAATCGTCATGCTAGGGGTGTCTTGAGTGTCTGCTTTAGTCCAGATGGTCGGATGCTGGCTTCCGGGAGTTGGGACGGTACCGCTAAACTCTGGAATATAGATGGCAAAGAACTCAACTCCATCGATAATTATGGCTTGCCAGTCTATCGGGTTAGATTCAGTCCCGATGGTCAACTATTAGCACTAGCCAGTAAAGATAATCGCATTCGACTTTATAACCTTGATGGGAATAAGCTCAAGACTTTCCGAGGACACAAAGGGTCTGTGTGTGGGGTAAGTTTCAGTCCCGATGGACGGCTACTGGCTTCTGCTAGTGTAGATAAAACTATCAGACTTTGGAGTCTCAAGGGCATTGGACTGAATACTCAGCAAAGCCATACTGGTAAACTTATCGGCTTTTGTTTTAATTCTACCGGTCAGCAGTATGCTTCAGCTAGTGAAGATAAAACAGTCAAACTATGGAGTCTAGACGGCACATTACTCAGAACATTTTCAGGACATGAAGCTAGTGTCAGGAGTGTCAGTTTTAGTCCTAAAGCAAAACTATTAGCCACTGCTAGTGTGGATGGTATCATTAAAATTTGGCATCTTAATGGAGCCTTACTGCAAACCTTTCCAGCCCATGGTCTGAGTATCAGGAGTCTAAGTTTTAGTCCTGATGGTAAAATCCTGGCTTCTGCGGGTAATGACAGAATCATCAAGTTGTGGGGGATTGATGATAAGTATGGACAGGATAACGGAGTACTGCTAAATACTCTCAACGGTCATCTTGCTAAAATCCTTACCATTAGATTCAGTCAGGATGGTCAGATGCTGGCTTCCGCAGGAGAAGATAAAACCATTAAACGTTGGCATCTCGATGGTAGCTTAATCGATACGATTCCAGCCCATAGTCTAAAAATTGTCTGTTTGAGATTCAGTGGGGATGGTGAAATTATGGCTTCCGCTAGTGCTGATAAAACGGTGAAACTTTGGAGTCTGGATGGTAAACTGATCACTACCTTACAAGGACATCAAGCAGGAGTTAGAGGTGTTGTTTTTAGTCCTGACAGTCAAATTATTGCTTCAGTTAGTGCTGATAGAACAGTAAAGCTTTGGACTCGTGATGGTAAGGAATTCAAAACCTTAAAAGGACATCTTGCTCCTGTGTGCAATGCCTGTTTCCTGGCTGACGGTCATACGTTAGTATCGGTCAGTGAAGATGGTACTGCTAAAATCTGGAATATCGATGGTACAGAAATCAAAACTGTTGGTGGACCGATTAATGGGAATACAGTTGTAGATGTAAAACCTGGACAGGGGATAGTTACCAGGGGAAGTCATACCACTACCTGTGATTTAACCTCTGATTTAAAGGATTTATTGGTGAAGGGGTGCTATTGGATCAGTGACTATTTGAACCATAATCCGACCTTGAGTGAAAGCGATCGCAAATTGTGTGATGGGATTCTACCAGAAATTTTGAATAGGGAGTAGGGAGTTAGATCCACCCGATCCACCTAATAGAGTTTAATGGGGCGTGGGAATTAATAACGAAACTTTTCCAAAATTACAACTAAACGTTTCTGAGAATCCTTGGGTTAATTGCGGTAAAGATTCTTCTCGATTAATTGGATAATTTAAAACTTGCAGTAACGGTTTAGCTAATTCTAATACTTGTCGATTTTGATCGTCAGAAAAAATCTCTAACCATTGTCCTTTATTCCCTTTTCTAACATGATTAGGATTTTCTTGCTTCATGGTAGTGAACTTAACTTTATTTTTAATTTCATCAAGTTCTACTTTATTAAGTTCTATCTCTAAATAATTTAATAGTTTTTGTAATTCTTTATCAAAGTCTTGAACGAAGTTTTCATAAAAAACAATATAAATTTTAAACTCATCTCGATAGTTTAAATAGTCACTAACATGATTAACCCAATCGGAGATAATATCGTTTAAGCGATTAGTTAAATACACTTGAGGATTTATTTCATTATCAGTTAGAAACGGATAATATCTTTTCATATAGGGACTAAAGACAAAATTCGACCAAGAAATTGCAACATCCCTAGGATCTCGAATAATATAAATCAGCTTATCAAATTTAGGAAAAACCTCTCGACATTTAGAATTCAATTGAGAATGAGTCCAAACAAAAGTACAGCTATCAATATAATTGTCTATGTCATCTACAGGATATCTGAAAATATTGCTAATTCTATAAAACAAGGCAGTTTCAGTAATATCTAAAAAATTAATATTAACTTGTCCTCGAACGCTCATATCCCAAGTTTGGGCAAGTTTATAGATTGGTTGGTTTTTAATAAAGCTTTTCTCTTCTAAGTTTGCTTTTTAAAAAATATTGCGAATAATTTGATATAACCAAAAATTTCCACTTTTAGGAAGTCCGCTTTGAAGAAGATGCATAATCAACAAAATCAAGTTGAGGTAAGACTTTATTGCCCTTGGTATGGCCAGGGAGTTTGTTAACTCTCCCTTGCTTCTCTGGAAGAATAATATAGCAGGGCTTTAAGCAATTATCAACTGATGTCATAATTTAATTCCATGAGAGCTCTCGTAGAATCTTGAAGACCTTGAGGCGGCGATTCACATCTTCAATACAAATGGGCTCTCAGGGAGAGCACGGGGTTATAGATTCGCTCCAGCTCGGATAGTTCTTCATCCTGGGGCTTCTTTTTTGGAATGAAACTGTAGCAATAAAACTGTAGAAATGAAAGTTCGCAATCCTGAGATTTCCAGTACTTTCCACCCTGGCTGTCTGAGACTGAAAATGGATCCGCGATGGCTTGAAGAGCTTGAAATCAGGATTGCGTCTCTGGCTGGTGTTGCTTAAATCAAGGTTTCGGCATGAATCAACTCATAACCAGCAACTTTCAACTTCTGATTATCTACCCGGGCGTTATTGGTTCGGAAGTTAGGTTGTGAAGAATCCCATAACACTTTGGGGAGATTGTAGCGATCGCATATTTTATCAGTCACCTCCCGCGTCGTGAGTTTGATGTCGTTAACTAGGTTGTAGATACCTTGGGAACGATTTCGTCGGGCAAATTCCACGGCCTGAACAATGTCGTCTCGGTGAATCCAATTGATAAAGTTATCGCCACTGCCAGGAAGCGTCGTGCCTGCCAGTCGCTCAAACCGCTTGCTTAACTCACGACCGG
>NZ_JAAHHU010000860.1:0-2061 GCF_010672095.1 Moorena sp. SIO3I6
CTGTGGTTCACGATTGGCTCAAGGATAGTAGAGCCTGGGGGATGGATATTCCCAAAGAATTGCGGCAAGGAAATTTAGATAAAGTGTTGCGGCGGTTGTCTGGTACTTGGACAAGTCTAGGTTATGGAATAGAAACCAATAGCATGAGTAAACACTTGCCAAAGGTTTATCAACAGATGCTTGAGGAAGAACTAAACCGCTAATCCTTCATTATCGCATGCTTGCAGAAAATTAACAAATTTTTTTTAAGCAGTTCTTAATTTTGTATTGAGAACTGCTATAAAAAGCAATGACTAAGGGCTAAGGACTAATATAGCGCTACGCGCAAGTAAGAAGTCAGAAGTCAGAAGTCAGAAGTAAGCTATGAGTAAGTTTCGGAGTTTACAAATGTCTTAATCTGAATGCGTAGTGCTATATAGCGCTACGCGCAAGGGTTTGCATATGCGCTACTTGAGGTGCTACAGATGGTGCTACTTGAGGTGCCGTCAGCCGTGAGCTTTTAGCTCACGCTACTTGAGGTGCCGTCAGCCTTTGGCTCACGCTACTTGAGGTGTCGTCAGCTTATTTTATACAAAAGCACCGATTGCGCTACGCGCACGCTGCGCGAACAGTAGCGTGGCACAGACTTCTAGCCTATGAAGTAACGCTATGGGCATAAACTGTTCCCGTAGCGTGGCCATTCGCTTAGCCTGGCCTTTGGCCAAGGACTTTGGCTAAGAGCTGATAGCTGATAGCTGATAGCACCTCAAGTAGCACCATCTGTAGCGCATATGCTTACCGCGCAAGTCAGAAGTCAAAGGTGCGCTTTCCGTAGGCGAATTAAATTCGCCACGGGTCGCACCTAAAAGTAAGCTATTTAATACGTAGTGCTATAAATAACTATTTTATTAAATTTTACCAGAGCAAAAATTGTCGATAATTATTCCTTTGATAACGCCAAACTTACTTCATTGTTATTCACACATTTTTTAATTTACCCTAGTATTTATACAAGCTAATTGACTGACCAAATTATCCTTAGCCAAAGATAAAATCAGGGAATAGAATAGGCAAGCTTGTGATGGTGAATCCCTAGTAAAGACTGACAAAGCATTCTAGGTCAGATTATCCTGAATTCTATCAGTTAACCCGTATAAGTAGTCAACAGCGATAAATTATAATTATTGTTCAGTAAATAAAAATTATGGTAAAAATTCAAGCTGAAAGTTTTGAAAATCTAACGAATTTTGTAACTGATAATAATGAGGATGCTGAGGGTGGTTCACTGCTCAGAATACCTTTTGGAATTGGTTCTAATGCCTCCTCTGGTACTGCTAGCACAACCTTTGATTTACCTACTGGTAACTACGAAGTCAGGCTGGGCTACTTTGATGAGACTGATGGGGATAGCACCATAGATATCACTATTGGCGATACCGTATTGCCAACATTAACTCTCGATCAACCCCCTGATGGTGCTGGTATTAACCCTGATGCTGATAGTTTCGTCAATGAACAAATTAGCAGTACCGTATTCATCAACAATGGAGACCTGATCACAATTAACGGTACTCGTGATGGCCAGGAATTTGCCCGAATTGACTTCATTGAATTCATTCCACTCGATGAGAATCTGATTGCAGTAGATGACACCGCTACCACTCAACAAAATACAGAGGTAAATATTGATGTTTTAGAAAATGACACTGATCTTGACGGAAACAGCACTCTGACCATTGTCACTGATGCCAATAATGGTACTGCAGAAGTGGATGACAATGGCACTCCTGGAGACTTCAGTGATGATTCTGTGATTTACACTCCTGAGGATGGTTTCAGTGGACCTGACAGTTTTACCTATGAGTTAAGCAATGGTCTAACTACTCAAACAGCTACTGTTGACATTGACGTTACTGGTGTTGACGAGAACAGTCTGATTGCAGTAGATGACACCACTACTACTGAAGAAAATACAGCGGTAACCATTGATGTTTTACAAAATGACACTGATGTTGACGGAAACGGCACTGTAACCATTCTCAATGATCCCAGCAATGGTACTGCAGTAGTGGATGACAATGG
>NZ_JAAHHU010000861.1:0-2060 GCF_010672095.1 Moorena sp. SIO3I6
AAACCCAAGGTCAAACTTATTGTTGCTCCTTTTCCTGACCGACAAAAGGGTCAGTCTGAGTTTTTCTTCAAGCCTTTTTCCTCAACCCCCTTGACAATTGGCATACAGGCTTAAGTTGTCACCGATGCCCCACCCCCAAGTTGGGTCTTCCAGTATTGTTGTTTCACCGAGGGTAGCCTCAAAGACCTCTGTTTCCATAGCTCGGAAAAAAGTAATTGAAGTTGGGTAACTCTCTTGTGGTATATAGTCAACATCAGCTTTAACGTTAGCTTTGTAAACTTGAAAAATACGTTTTAGTTCATCTTGGCTTAATTTAAAACCAGCTACTCTCAATCTTTCCAGAAGATAATTTAACTGTTCTTCCTCTCCAATAGATTGAAGTGTTTCAGGATAAACGTTGACCGCTTCTCCTAAAGAACCTTGATAAAAACTGCTTATATCGTTGATGAGTTTAGTATTGTTCCAATCAGCAAAATATTGATATTTTTGAATATTTGTCCCTAAACCATCCATAATGGCAAGTAAAGCTACCTCCTGTCCCTGATTTTTTAACTGTTGAGCTATCTCAAAAACCACCTTTCCTCCTGCTGAATGACCGCCCAGAAAGTATGGCCCCTTAGGCTGAACGGCTTGTAAGGCTTGGATGTGGTGGGCTGCTATGTCTTCCATCCGGGTTAATGGCTTTTCCCCCTCATCTAAACCAAGCGATCGCAAGCCATATAAAGGTTGCTCTGAATCTAGGTGTTGTGCCAAGGGATAGAGATCGAAAACATTGCCCAAGACTCCAGGGACAAAGAACAGAGGAGGTTTTGAACCATTTGGCTGAATCGATACTAAAGTAGAACGGTAAGAGTCATCCTCAACTATACCTTGTTTGATGGAGGCATTGCTTAAACTTTTTGAGTCCTCAAAGGCAAGAACTTCTTGAGCCAAATAACTAGCCAACGCTTCCGGTGTGGGATAGTCAAATAGTAAAGTAGAAGGCACAGACAAACCCAGACTCAATTGGAGAGCATTTCTCAACTCAATAGACATCAAAGAATCTAATCCTAAGTCTATGAGTTTTTGCTCTAATGTTATTCGTTGGGGAGAAATTCCCAGTACTTTGGCTACCTGCGCGCGGACGTGAGTAACCAATAATCCCTGACGCTCTCCCATAGGAGCTGTCTCTAATTGCTTACGCAAATCAACCGACGGAGATGATACTTGTTGATGCTCGTTATTTCGTTCTTTTACAGATTTAAGTTTGACCCATCGATCGATACGAGTTTGTAAATCTCCACTAGATACAATAATTTGATCGAGTTCGAGTTCCTGAGTGGATAAAACCCTTTCAAAGGCTTGGATACCCTCTTCTGGAGTTATGGCAAATTCAGCCAGCCCTGCTGCAATCTCATAATTTCGATCTTGTTTTGGGAATTCCCAAGTCTCCCAGTTTACACTCAACCAAGGAACCGAATTAACCCGGTTCTGCTGGTGAACGAAAACATCCATAAACAGATTGGCTGCCGAGTAAGCAACGTCCCCCAAACCCCCTAGCACTGATGCGATGGAGGACATTAAGATACAAAAGTCAAGGTTTTTGTTCTGCAAAACCTTTGATAAGACTATGGTTCCCTGTACTTTTCCGTGAAAGTGCTGCCAAATATCAGTTTTAGTTATTTCCTTGATGGAACACAATGCCTTGTCTCCGGTAAACATAACACTGTGGATGACTCCATTGATGTTACCAAAGCGAGCCTCTGCTTGTGCGATCGCTTCTTCCATTTGTTGTCCATTGGCTACATCAGCATTGAGTACCATCACCTCCGCTCCCATAGCCTCCATAGCCTGCAATTTCTGAATTTTGCGACTAATCCGATCCTCTGCATCGTGGGTGGCTAGCCATTGAGACCAATCATCCCTGGCCGGAAATAGGGAACGTCCCGTTAAGATCAGTTTGGCGCGTACAGTTTTTGCCAAGTGTAACCCCAGGGACAGACCAATCGCCCCTAGTCCACCGATAATGAGATAAACCCCTTTTTTTGTCAGAGGTAATGTCCCTGCTCCAGGTGTTTCTA
>NZ_JAAHHU010000862.1:0-2060 GCF_010672095.1 Moorena sp. SIO3I6
TCAATGCTAGTGCCAATCAAATCCAGAAAGGCCAGGAAATTTTTATCCGGGACTTGATTAAGGCGATCGCCGACAATCGTTGCCAGATGACCAAAAATACGAATTAGTGACCGACCACCATCCGGCTTGTTATCTGCCAAAGGACGCCACTCTGTGAACGCCTTAGCACACGCCTCCGTATAGGCAACGATGTCTTTATAGCTACGTTGATCAATCTTTGGAGCTTGCATAAGAAATTAGGGAGTAGGGAGTAGGGAGTAGGGAATCGGGAATCGGGAATCGGGAATCGGGAATCGGGAGTAGATGTAGGGTGGGCAGTGCTTGAGACTGATTGATTTGGTTGCCATCGCATTTGTTGGCACTGCCCACCAGACGATTAATCACTGGGTGGGTTTTGGATCAATCCACTAATCCCCCGTTGGGATCCCCCTCCCGTCCCCCTTAATAAGGGGGAAGCTAGAGGAGTAGTTGATGTAGGGTGGGTAGGAGTGCATCAGAGTGATTAATTTGGTTGCGTTCGCGAAGCGGTTCCAAAGGAACATCGCCTTTTGTGGCACTGCCCACCAGTCGGGAGAACAGATGTAGGGTGGGCAGTGCCCACCATCGGATTAATTTGGTTGCGTTCGCGAAGCGGTTCCAAAGGAACATCGCGTTTTGTGGCACTGCCCACCATGGGATTAATCTGGTTGCGATCGCGAAGCGGTTCCAAAGGAACATCGCGTTTTGTGGCACTGCCCACCATCCGATTAATCACAACTTGATCTAGATGTAGATGTAGGGTGGGCAGTGCTTGAGACTGATTGATTTGATTGCGTTCGCGAAGCGGTTCCAAAGGAACATCGCCTTTTGTGGCACTGCCCACCATCGGATTAATTTGATTGCGTTCGCGAAGCGGTTCCAAAGGAACATCGCGTTCTGTAGCACTGCCCACCATCGGATTGATTTGGTTGCGTTCGCGAAGCGGTTCCAAAGGAACATCGCGTTTTGTGGCACTGCCCACCATGGGATTAATCTGGTTGCGATCGCATTCTTTGGCACTGCCCACCATCGGATTAATTTGGTTGTGATCGCATTCTTTGGCACTGCCCACCATCGGATTAACCGATTGATTAATTTGATTGCGATCGCGTTTTGCCTTTTGCCTTTTGCCTTTTGCCTTTTGCCTTGCCCGTAGCGCCTTACACCCCACACCCCAAATTAATAATCTAAATAGAATGGATAAACTAAGTTAAAGCGATTATTAGTACGGCGCACCTGGTAATTTATTTCTATTAGGAGACGATTAAATTGGGTCTCATCCGGGTAGACACCTACATCTAGAACTTCAATCCGTGGTTCCCACTGGGTCAAGGCTCGGCGTACCTCCACTGTTAATTGTCCAGCTGTCCCAGCGCTGTTGCTGGCAAATACTAAATCATGAATACCGCAGCCAAAATCCGGGCGCATCAGCCGTTCTCCTGGAGAAGTACTCAGAATCATCCAAATCGACTGGCGGACACTATCCTCATATTGCGCCATTTCGATTTGTTTATTTTGGTCTAGTACTACCGGGAAATTCCATCCCACTCCGAGAAAATCAGTAGTCATCGTTCCATCTCCTTATCAACCCCCAATAAATACCTTCGTCGGCTTACCAGGCCCAGGGGTTACTGTGCCGTGGGGAGGGGGTAATTCACTACAGGTCTTAACTGGGTCACCAATGCGCGCCACTGGTTTACCCTCAATTTTCACAGAGGAACTACCCTTAGTAATTTCAGCTGTTTTGTTAGGTTCCTTGACAAACTTGATCGGTGAAGTTCCCGGTGGCGGTATTGGTGGGTGTGCCTGGGTTTTACCCTGGCTGCCCTTTAAAGCCACCAATTTACCACCAATTTTCACCTTTTTACTCAACTTTTGCTCGAATTTTCCTTGGAAAGGAATTGGCATTGGCGCTAAATTGGCGGCGCAGGAGCAGGTGGTTGACCCTGGACTTTGTGCGTACAAGATGTCACAACTAAATCGCCTTTTCTGGCTGCCGGTTTACCCATGATTTTTCATACTCCATAAAACTTAAATAACAG
>NZ_JAAHHU010000863.1:0-2009 GCF_010672095.1 Moorena sp. SIO3I6
TTGATTAAGGTCAACAACCGAGGAAATTCACTACAAGAGAATGGTTTCCACTTTTCATTGGGCTATCAGCTGTAGGTTCGCAGCTGAGTTTTGAGCAAAAGTCTTGAAATAATATAGCAATTCTACGACTTGTGAGGTACAAATTTCTGGTTTTTAGGGAGCAGGGAGCAGGGAGCAGGGAGCAGGTAATAGTTAAGAGGTAAGAGGTAAGAGGTAAAAAATAATGTGTACCTCATAGCTACGATAAACGCTATATGCATTAACAAGAGGCTCTGAACGACAGAGCCTCTTGTTTTATTAACGTCATGTAGTTTTCAGCAAACCTACTAGCATAATTATACCCTGGCGTTCTCCAAAAATAGAAATAAACTTTGTAGAAACAGTTAATGTATTATTTGAGTTTTAGTTTTAAAGTTATAAATAAGCGAGTAGTTGATACTAAATCTGGTTGGCAAAGCAATTATTCTAGCTCTGTTTACAAATCAGCTTTCATAGACTAATACTCCTAGTCAAAACCTAAGTATTACCAATAAGTAAATGAAAACGTTACCAGGCGCTTTGCTGTTTCCCACTGAATCGTTTTAGCTAGTAGGGCAACAAAAAAGACCAATTTAACACAACTATTGCTTTAGCAGTATTAAAAACCAAATTCACTGATTTGGAGAAATTAACGATGGCTACTCCTACTTCAAAAGGCCAAGTTTCCAATATAAAATTTTCTGGCATTCATCATATCGACAGCTTACTTGGGAATAATAAATGGGGCGGTTCTACCGGAAAAGGTGTTAACTTAACCTATAGTTTTGGTGAGTGGAGTTCATTTTACAAGACAAACTATCTTGAAGGTGAACCTTGGTCTGGTTTTTCCCCTCTGACTAGTACCCAAAAAATTGCTGCTGAAAATGCATTGAAGGCGTGGAGCGAGGTTGCCAATATTAACTTTACCAAAGTCATTGACTCTAAAAAAGTTGCAGGTGATATTCGCTTCGCTAAATCCTCTAAACCTGATGGAGCATGGGCTTATTTGCCCGATCCCTCAGCAGAAGCAGGAGATATCTGGTTCAGTCATGGCAAAGAATATAACACTGACAAAAAAGGAACGTTTGGTTATCATACATTCCTCCATGAAATCGGACATGCTCTTGGACTAAAGCATCCCCACGCAAAGGATGGTTCTAGGGTAGTCGCTAATTTAAATATTGATACGACTGCCTACACAGTTATGAGCTATCGGTCTTATGTGAATCAGCCTTTAAGTGGTCTAATTCAAAATTTTTATCCCACTACGCCGATGTTGCACGATATTGCTGCTATCCAGTACATCTACGGTGCAAACATGAACACGCGCAAGGGCAATACAGTCTATAAGTGGGCTCCCGGACAACAACTTTTGGAGACTATCTGGGATGCAGGTGGTAACGACACCATCGACTGGTCGAACCAGTCTTCCAACGCTAAGATTAACCTAAACCCTGGACAATGGAGTCAACTAGGTCCAGCGTATTGGAACGGTAAAGAGTTGGAAAGCAGAACCCTAGCGATCGCTTATGGTGTGACTATTGAGAATGGCATTGGTGGTAGCGGCAATGACACAATTTATGGCAATAATGTTGCAAATGTCCTACGAGGTGGCGAGGGTAATGACTATCTGAGTGGTGGCTCAGGCAATGATTTTTTAACTGGTGGCTCAGGCAATGATTCTTTAACTGGTGGCTCAGGCAATGATTCTTTAACTGGTGGAACTGGTAGCGATCGCTTATACGGTGGTACAGGCAATGACAATCTCTATGGCTCTAGTGGTAATGATACCCTCAGTGGTAGTTCTGGCAATGATCTCCTCAGTGGTAGTTCTGGCAATGATTCTTTAACTGGTGGAACTGGTAGCGATCGCATGTACGGAGGCTCAGGGAATGATCGTATCTATGGTGGTGCAGGTGATGACATTTTATATGGGGGTACTGGAAATGATGTGCTCTCTGGAGGTACTGGTGCAGATAAGTTTGTCTTTA
>NZ_JAAHHU010000864.1:0-2055 GCF_010672095.1 Moorena sp. SIO3I6
TTCAACCCTGGGTTAGTCCTACACCACTGCCAATTTCTTCTGCCCCTAATCGGAATAGTAATTTACTAGACCCCAATTTTGTAGCTCTTTGCCAACAGGAACTCGCTGAGTTAATTGGTCCGATGGCTACCATTGTCTGCCAGCGTACTCTTATTCAGAATCCTAACTCTTCCGCCCAAGAATTTGTAAAAGCTTTATCTCAACAAATTCCCAATCAAAAATATGCCCAAGACTTTAAACGGCGTTTACTGTCATCAGGTCATTTATAAGTAATCATTAGTAATCCTTCAGCCATCAACGGAGCAATAAATTACTAATTTTAGATTACTAATTAGTTTCTGAATTCAGCATATTCATCGCCATTTCTAAACTAACTTTCATCCGATTCAGAGATTTAGCTAGTATACCGATTTCGTCCTCTGAATCATGGTCAAATTCTCCAGCCATATTGCCAGTACTCACTTCCTTAGCTAATTGAGCCATCTGCTTAAGAGGTGTGGTCACCGATACCTTGAGGAAACCATTAATCAGCAAGATGCCTACCAGGAAAAAAACACTAATAATCCCAATCACCAATCGCTGTAACTGCTTAGCAGAATTAAAGATTTTAAACGCTGGAACTGATACAATTTTGGCACCAACAATTTCATTGAGCTTCCAACCAAAACCATGGTCATCACCATAGCTAGCAATTTGGCTAGCAGGGGCAGCTTCAGGAGTACTATGGCATCGTAAACAGCTTTTTTCAGAAATGGCCAGAGGACGGGCAACATAAAAAATTCTTCCACTAGGAAGAGAGCGAAAACCGGTTGTTTCTGTTAGCTCTGGCTGCTGTCGAAAACTCTCCACAATTTTGGTCTCGAAACTATCAGCTTTATCTCTGAGATTAGTTGGATTTAGCGTCGCTTCTTTATAGAAAAAATCACCATATTTATCACGTTTACGTAAATTTTCAAAAACTTCCCGAGCTGAATAAGCAGGTACTGTTTGAGGTAAAAATCGGTCTTCATTTTCCAGTCGATCAGCTAATTCTGGATTCACTTGATTATTGGTATACTCCCGCACCGAACCCATGGTTTCGATCAGAATTAGGGCTTGGTCAGTTACGACTTTTTCCGCATAGCCTTTTAAAAGTTGAGACAAAACTAAGCCACCAGTCAGTACAAGTCCTATAAAAATGAATACCAGTAGTAAGTTGAGCTTGATTCCTAAATTAAGTTTTTTTAACATTAGCCATCTCCCATAGTATCATGAGTGCCACAGCTGTTTTAGTTTTTAAGGTAATAAATTATGTTTTCCCGCCGTCTATTCTGCTTGAATCTTATATTTATTTTGACAGCTTGTAACTCACCCGATACCCCTATGCTAGGGAAATTAAGTATTGGGATCGTAAGTTACGGGGAAAGCGATCGCTTTATAGAGCAATACTCAAAGCTAATCGAATATCTTGGTGCTCGACTTAAGATGATTATAGAATTAGAACCGATTTACAACGAGCGCAGAGCAATAACTTTGATTAACCAGAGCAAGTTGTCTATCGTGTTTGCTCCTCCTGGTTTAGCAGCCATCGCCATTGCTGAGGCACAGTACATACCAGTGCTACCTCTCGAAGGAGTGACAAAGTCACGCTCAGTCATCGTAGTAAAACTCGACAGCCCAATCCAAGACTTGACTGAACTAGTGGGTAAAGTCATTGCTTTAGGTCAACCTGGTTCTGCCACAGGATATTATCTGCCAATCTACAATCTCTATGGTCTGACCCTAGCAGAAGTGCGTTTTGCCCCCACACCAAAACAAGTCTTAGAGTGGATTGCCTCTGAGGAGGTAGTCGCTGGAGCTTTGTCTTTAGAAGAGTTGGAACGCTACCGCCTAGGCTTTAGTCAGACTAGGTTCCGGATTTTATATATAGATTCTCATAAAATTCCCAGTGGTTCTATCCTGATCGGACCAACAGTCGAGAGAAATCTACAACAGGAGATCCACAAGGCACTAGAATCTGCCTCCAGCAGCATGGCAGCATCAGCAGGATACATCCCCAATGCTAAAGCACCTGAT
>NZ_JAAHHU010000865.1:0-2055 GCF_010672095.1 Moorena sp. SIO3I6
TGCTTGGGGCAATCATATCAGGAATGCCCCAAGCGTTTTACGCACCCTAATTAGCTATAGCTAATCATAAGATTTTGTTTACTGATTATGCTTCTTAAGCTCAAAACATATTTTGCGCAAACGCTTTAAGGCACGATTACCTCGCTGTCTGGCAGACGCCTCAGTAATATCTTCTCCCTTAGAAGCTAGATGGCTCACTACTTGTTGCCAAGATAAGCCTTCTATGTGACGTAACACGATTAGCTTGTTGTCTTTTGGCTCTAACTTTTGAAGAGCTAGCTCCAGCAGCCTTAAGTCTTCATCGTCATAGTTGGCCGAGTCCAGACTATTGCTATCTTCTAGTGCTATTTGACGCTCTATTAAATTAGAGTCCCGTGACTGCTCTTTTTTTTGTTTCCGGCTCATCTCACGGATAACATTGAAGGAAGTCGCCCTGATCCAGGCTCTAGGGTTTTCAATCTCTTGGCCAGAGTCTAGCAGTTTTATTCCCCGTAAATAGGTTTCATTAATTACCTCATATATTTGGTCATCCGGAAAATTAAATTGCCGTAGCTTTTTCTTTATTCCGTTAAATAATGCAGCATAAAATGTTGCTTCCTTAGTTTCTAAAGAGGTTTGGTTAAATAAATGTTTAACCGCTGATTCAAACTTTTCCCTAGGGGTTAATTTTTTTTTTATTTTCATTTATTATGTCTCCTATGGTGACATTGAACACCACCTCCTGTTTGTACTTTTAGTCAATATTTTCGTAGGTAAATTGGTTTTTACCTATTTATTTGTTATTTGGTGATAAAAGTATAACTTTCAACAATTATTTGTTTTGGTAACTTTCATCCATGTTGAGGTGACTTTTTGGTGGATTCTAGTTAACTATTGGCATTGTACAATGTCTCCTTGTTGTTTGTGTTTTGCAAGTAAAAGCTAGCGCTATTTATCCCAAATCCTGTTCCCATACCCCCCTTATCCCCATAGCCCTATATTGATGGCATCAAAAGATTTGGTGGATTTTTAGAAAGGGGTTTTGACAATCGGATTTGGTATTACTACTTCAAGAGACGAACTATTTTTTATGCTTAGCAGAATATGCTGCTACGCAAATCATCAGATTGCCTCTTCTATATATATGTGCAGAACTGTCAGAAAGTGTGACACCCTCTCGGGAAAATTTCCAAAAAAAAGAGGGTGCTTGAATTTTGAATAGCAGCACCTCTAGAGGAATGACCCAGTCAATGTCACAGAATCCTTCAATAGGCACATTAACTATGTAGCCTCGAAATCAGACTCTAAAGCTGCTAGTAGGCGGTGAAAGAACATGCGTACTAATTTTGCTCAAAAATTCTTTGGGGTGGTAATTCTACTCTGAGTGAAAGCCTGCTCGATAGTTTGTAGCGTCTAGGCAGGGAATCAACAGGAAATCGTGGCTATTCCAACAGTCGTCTCTAAGTGTTCAATCACTATGTCACAGAATCAACAGAAAAAACCAAGTAAGCACAACTTCCCAGTTTTGCAAATTACCTTACCGCTCTGTGGAGTCCTGATCTTTGCTATAGGAGCTATCACCACAATCTATATGATCAACGGTCGCTACCTTTTTCACCTAAAGGCTACTCCCAAGGGACTCGAAATAATGACTGACGTAGACAAAAGGGAGATCAAAGAGACATTAAATTAGCACAATAAATCAATAGACCTCGCCGCAACAGTAGCGAGGTCTATTCAACAGGAAGAAGCTTGTGTTGGGGGTGTGGCAGTTACCTCACCGAATTGAAAACTATAGCGCTTACTAGCATAATGAGGTACACATGATTTTTTCCATCTTGCCTATTGCCTATTGCTAGCATGCCTATTGCCTATTCCCTGTTCCCTGTTCCCTGTTCCCTAAAACCCATAAAGTTGTACCTCATGAGTAAAGAGAATTGCTATATTATCGACCAATACTCACAATCCAGGTACCGACATAAGTGGGTAGTGGAATATCACCAGCAGCTAAGACATAACAAACGAAGTAATAAGTACCCCCATCAGGGTTTTTGACATTGGAAAATACTAATTCCA
>NZ_JAAHHU010000866.1:0-2052 GCF_010672095.1 Moorena sp. SIO3I6
TTAGCTGATCCGCGAGAAGCCCCGCGCTCTACCCGATAGGGTGAGCGTCGGGATGATAGCGGGACAATGAAGTGAAACGGAATTGTCAACTAGGAATCCTTGGGAAGAGGAAAACGAGCTATTAAACTTCTGAGCAGTTCAGACGGGGTCATTCCTCTACGTTCAGCCTCTTGTTTGAGTTGCTTTTTATCGAAGCTAGTTAACCTGATCATTAATGTTTTATCTTTCATTTATGAATTAACATATGTAATTGTATATACTATACTAATAATAGGTCGATTACCAGGAGAAAACAAGATGAGACTAGCATATCAATACCGACTCAGGTTAAATAAATCGCAGATCTCCAAGATAGAGAAATGGCTAGATCTGCTGCGCTGTCAGTACAATTACCTTTTGGCAGACCGATTTAGCTGGTATGAGCAAAATCGGTCTGCTACAAATTATTGTCCTCTTGTTTGTCATCTTCCCGAACTTAGAAATAATCCTGATTATTTCTCTCAAAAGAAATCTCTACCTGGACTGAAGAAAGATAGGCCATGGTACAAGGAAATTCATTCTCAAGTCCTTCAAGATTGTGTCAAAAGGGTAGATCTAGCTTTTAAACGATTCCTGAAAGGGGATTGCAATGGAAACAAGAGCGGAAAACCACGATTTAAAAGCAAGAACAGGTACCGCTCGTTTACCTTTCCTTCTCTCACTAAGGATCCGATCAAAGGCAATATTCTGACCCTGCCAAAATTTGGACAGGTCAAGATGATTTACCACAGGCAAATTCCTGATGGATTCAAGGTAAAAACGGCCACGATTACCCGAAAAGCCGACGGTTACTATGCAACGCTGTCAATCCAAGATGATACTGTCCCGGATATTATCCCGATCGATAGTGTCATCAATCCCGTCGGCATAGACATGGGTCTTAAGTCTTTCTTGATAAGGTCTGACGGAACTGAGGTGCCAATTCCTCAATACTACCGAAAGGCTCAAAAACGACTTAAGAAAGTTCAAAAATCTGTTAGTCGCTCTAAGAAAGGGAGTAACAACAGAAAGAAGGCTGTTGTTAAACTTGGAAAAGCTCACAAAAAAGTAGCGGACACCAGAAAAGATTTCCATTTCAAGACCGCAAAGGAGCTACTAGATAGCCACGATATAGTAGCTCACGAAAAGCTCAATATCAAAGGTCTAGCCAAAACCAAAATGGCTAAATCAGTTTTGGATGCTGGATGGGGTCAATTTCTGTCTATCTTGTCAGTCAAAGCTGCAAATGCTGGATTACTAACGAAGGCTGTAAATCCCCGAAACACTAGCCAAAACTGTTCTAATTGTGGCAAAAAAGTTCCCAAGAAACTAAAAGACCGCATCCATTCTTGCCCTCATTGTGGATACACAGAAGACAGGGATGTAAATGCGGCTAAAAATATCCTGTATTTGGCGGTGGGGCGTCCCGTCAGTAGTAAAGCTGACCGAGCAACCGAACCAGTAGGTGGTGTTGGTAAGAAGCCCGCGTTGTCCCGTTAGGGCAACGTCGGGAGTACGTCACAGATAAATTAGCGATCAATATTGGAATTTAGGCGATCGCATGCATCCTGAATCCCTCGCCTAACCTGGTCAAAACCAGTGCCACCATAACTATTCCGACGAGCGACGACTTGAGTCGGGGCAATGGCTTGATAAATATCCTCTGCAAAGGCTGGATGCAACTCTTGCCACTGTTCGAGGCTCAAATCCTTCAGTAACTTCCCGGATCCCAAACAACTTCTGACCACCTTACCCACCAGATTGTAGGCTTCCCGAAACGGAACTCCTTTTGAGGCTAAATAGTCAGCGACATCGGTAGCGTTAGAGAAATCTTCAGTAACTGCTGATGCCAAACGTTCGGTACGAAATTCTAACCCTTCCTGCCAGAGAATGGTCATGGCTTCGAGACAGGCTTTGATAGTGTTAACGCTATCAAACAGTGCTTCTTTGTCTTCTTGCAAGTCTTTGTTGTAAGCCAAAGGTAGCCCTTTCATCAAAACTAACAACCCTTGTAGATGACCAAAGACACGACCA
>NZ_JAAHHU010000867.1:0-2052 GCF_010672095.1 Moorena sp. SIO3I6
TACAATAGTTATTGAAACATTATAGCGTTTCTTAAGAAGTCAGAATTCAGTGCGTAGGGTGGGCAAAATGATATTATCTAGAATTGTTAAAAGAACCAAAGGGTTTTTGCCCACCCGACAAGCTTTGCTGACTGGCGCGTAGCGCTATACCTAATTGCAACACTGAGATGCACCTAACCAGTCCTGCCATGTGAGAAAATTGTACTCGTTTATTAGCAACAAGTACTAGTTAATGAGAAACTAGTACTTGTTAAGAAGAAACCGATACCCGTTTGTTACACACCAGTACTGATTTTTGTAAACGAGTACTGGTGTGTGAGAAATTAGTACTCGTTAGGAAGAAATGGGTACTGGTGTGTGAGAAATGATTACCTGGTCTGGTGTATTGTTAACCCTTGAGCCTTATAGCCCTATTGCCTATTGCTTACTCCCTGCTCCCTAAAAGCCCAGACGTTGTACCTAACAGCAATTGCAAACCGCTGTATTGATAATTGTGATATTTTTGCCATCATGGAAGTAACTCCTATTTAGGTGGGAGGAAAACCGCGCTGGCCTCGCTTAATGGTTTTAACCAGCGCGGTTATTAGTCTCAGTCTCAATATCTATAGTATAGATAAATCCTGAAAAAGATGCAAGGGGTAATTTATTTTTTTGACATTTATTTACAAATACTAGTGTTAGGGATTGATGCACTCAATTATGGATAAATTATGATAGCAATGTAAGTCTAGTTTAGGACATTTTTTTTATTTAAAAGGTAACAATAACGTAAGTATTCAGCAATCAGCTATCAGTTTAAGCGCTACGCGCACGCTACGCGAACAGCTATCAGCTAATGCGCACGCTACTAGATCGGTGCTTTTGAATAAGCGATGCAGCGCTAAATTTCTGGGGGGGTTTCCCCCCCTTGGCCAAGGGTTTGGTCTGATAGCATAGGATCACATCCGAAAGTTTCGGATATTCTTCTGACATAGGTCATTGAAATAGCTGTGGATAGTATTTCTACGGCTATTTTTTTTTAGAATTGATAATTTAGAATTGATAATTAAGAATTTAGAATTTAGAATTTAGAATTAAGAATTGAGAATTGATAATTAAGAATTGATAATCGGGAAGAGTGTGGTGCGGGGAGTGTGGGAGTTTTATTATTTAGCGTTATGTAAGCATTCAGCTTCGATGTAAGCTAACATTTCCTCAAATTGTGAATCGTCCTGATATTTTCCAGCCAATTTTAGCCAAGGATTTTCTTGAACTTCTAATTCGTTCTGGAGTACATTAAATACAGCTTTTTTTCCCTCTAAAGGTAATTGCTTTACTAACATGATGACTTGCTCAACTGTTATATCTAAGGTAGGCATACCGATGACGTCACGTTGTAAATTTATACTTGTTTTATTATAGTTTCAGTGGCTGGAACGGGCATGTTGGTGGCATGGGCATGTTGGTGGCATGGGCATGTTGGTGGCATGGGCATGTTGCTGTGGAATGGGCATGTTGGTGGAACGGGCATGTTGGTGGCATGGGCATGTTGGTGGAATGGGCATGTTGGTGGCATGGGCATGTTGGTGGCATGGGCATGTTGGTGGAATGGGCATGTTGGTGGAATGGGCATCTTGCCCGTTATCAATCTTTGGCGAGCCGGTCTCTAAGCCACCCTACGCAATTCCCGACTCCCTACTCCCGACTCCCGACTCCCTGCTCCCTACTCCCTACTCCCTATTCCCTTTCCTAGATCCAATTACCAAATACTGCTTAAATCCAAAACAAAACCAGGGAGAACCTCTTCTCCAGATAGAGTTGTCGGAAATTCTAAAATTTCTACTGGTTTCCCCTGACGATAACTCTCAATTCGCCTATTTTCCCGATCGATTAACCAACCCAAACGGGCTCCATTTTCTTGATACTCCTGCATTTTTGCTTGTAGCGATGCAGCGCGGTCTTGGGGGTTTCCCCCATGAGCGACTGCATCAAGACATCTCTTGAGAGAATCAGTAGGAGAGCGCAACTCAACCACAAAATCAGGACACAAAGGCACAAACTTTTGTTTTTGCT
>NZ_JAAHHU010000868.1:0-2046 GCF_010672095.1 Moorena sp. SIO3I6
ACGTTTCTGTACAAGGAGGGGTTCTACCATAGTGATTGCAGGGTTCCAGATTCACGTAAACCGTTGCGCCCTGGGCATTTTCCCCAGCCTCTGAGAGGGCAAACACTTCCGCGTGAGGTTGACCAGCAGCAGGATGAAACCCTTCCCCGACAATTTCCCCATTCCGGACAATTACACAACCCACTAAAGGGTTGGGTGTAGTACGTCCCTGGGCTCGCCGTGCTAGTTGGATACACCGCTGTATCATGGCTTGCGCCAAGGGAGTTTCAGGAAAAGATGTCACAGGAGAGTTGTCCATTTGTCTATTACTATTCCTCTGTTAGTATTCGTTTGTTACTATTGATATTTGATTTTTAATCATTAATGAAATCCCTTAGCATTTAATTAACTTTGACTCTAAACTATAAACGTCATAAAATTTAATTTTTTCACCAATAGCTCAACCATAATAATCACTTAAAAACTAATGAATTAACTGTGGCAAATTCCACAGTTTTATTATCTTTTTACCACCACTAGTAGCAATTGTATGGCAATCAGGACTAATCGCAAAATAGTCAATTGGATTTGGAAAACCATTTAGGGTGTAGATTAGTTTTTCATTAGCAAAATCCCACACTTTTATCGTTTTATCTGCACTTCCACTGAACAACTTCTTACAATTAGCACCGATAGCTAGTTCTTCCACATAATTGGTATGATCAGTTAGACTATTGACTTCTTCTCCAGTATCTAGATTCCATACTTTGATAGTATTGTCAGCACTAGCACTAAACAATCGTTGTCCATCCGGACTTATGGCTAGAGAATTAACATAGCTATCATGGCCTTTTAGAGTGTCGATTTCTTCCCCAGTGTTGATATCCCAAATTTTAATTGTCTTATCAGCACTAGCACTAAATAGTTCTTGATCATTCTGACTAATTAATAAAAAGTTAATTGAACTTTGATGACCTTGGAGAGTGCGGAGTTCTTCTCCCGTGTTGATATCCCAAATCTTAATCGTCTTATCGGCACTAGCACTAAACAATCGTTGTCCATCCGGACTAACCGCTAGATGATTAATATAACTCTTATGACCTTGGAGAGTGCGGAGTTCTTTTCCCGTGTTGATATCCCAAATTTTAATCGTCTTATCGGCACTAGCACTAAATAAGTGTTGTCCATCGGGACTAATAGCTAGATAATTAACAAAGCTATTATGACCTTGGAGAGTGTAGATTTCTTCTGCCGTGTTGATATTCCAAATTTTAATCGTTTTATCGGCGCTCCCACTAACTAATAATTCGCCATCTTGACTAATGACTAGGTAATTAACCCAACTTGAATGAGCAGTGAAGGTCTTAGTGTTAACTACAGATAATTCTTGAGCAGATATCTCTTGATATTTTCTAAGGGAAGGATTATAGGATTGATACAATAGCCAACCACCAGCACCAAATAATCCCACCACCAAAGTCAATATCCCTCCTAACCACCATCTTCTTCTTGGGGTTTTGACAACTTCCGTTTCTATAGAAATATTGGGTTGAGATTTAGTTTTAAATCTTTGGTTGGTTGTACTCGCTTCTAGATTAGTATTAGCCTGTGAAATACTAATAAAAGATGAAATATTAGCGATATCATTTAAAATTTGCTGAGTTTTCTGAGGTCGAGCTGCTGCCGTTGGGGCCATCAAACTATCAATAAAGTCGGCTAGCTGCTCAGATATTTGAGGAGCATGATCACGCCAATGAAATTGATCATTTAACGGATCATAAACACTCTGATCGGTGACTGATTTCCCAGTTAGTAAATAAACAAAGGTTCGCCCCAGAGCATAAAAATCGGACTGTGGGACTGCATACCCTTTTTCTTGCTCTGGGGGAGTATAGCCATGGGAACTAATCTTGGTAACACTGCCTCCACCACCAATTTCCGCTAGGTAGGTATAGGTCAACTCTCTAGCAGTGCCAAAGTCAATCAATACCAATTGCCCATTGGCACGGAGCATGATGTTTTCTGGCTTGATATCGCGATGGAAATAGTTTTCTTGGTGAACAAGAT
>NZ_JAAHHU010000869.1:0-2045 GCF_010672095.1 Moorena sp. SIO3I6
TATCTCACTTTTGCTGTTTGATCCGGGGGGTGGAACGGGCATCAGGCGTGGAACGGGCATCAGGCGTGGAACGGGCATCAGGCATGGAACGGGCATCAGACGTGGAACGGGCATCTTGCCCGTTTCCTTCCTCGGGCGGGCTGTCCCCTGGGGACCGAGAAAATCAGGACTCACCCTTGGGTGGTGCGTTACGGGGCGGGCTGTTCCAACACTGGCGCTCGGTGTTAACATGATAGCAAGCCCGCCCCTAACGCACCCTACTGGACTGACACATCTAAAATGGTGCAATAAGCGTAGGTTGGGTTGAAGAATGAAACCCAACACCAGTAACGCATTGTTGGGTTTCCCTACCGCTCAACCCAACAAACATTTTTAGGTGTGCCACGCCACTACGCACCCTAAAACCTTGTTAGAGTCAACTTCTGACTTCTGACTTCTGACTTCTGACGCTAAGCGTAGCGCTATACTTACTACTTCAGAGCATTAAAGATTAGTCCACCTTACGACGGAAGACAAAGGATCCATTGTCGCCAGGAGCAACAGTACCAACTTCATTGACGTACCTAGTCACTTCCTCACCGCTAGCTGGGTCAGTATTTCCAAAGGATAAGGTATTATTGAAGTACTCCACAGTACCCTGAGATGGGTCAGTTCCTTGCTCGTGAGTGGTGACAGTAACCCAGTTGTTAGGAGCTGCAGTACCATCCTCAGTAATGGTGAAGTTCTCAGCATCCAAAACTACGTTACCAGCACCCACTAGTGGTTCAGAGATATTGGTGTAGGTAATTCGGTACTCGATAAACTGACCAGGCTTAGCCCGTTCCGCGAGGGTACCTTCCTGATCACCTGTGGGATCTCCGCCGGAGAAGTCCTGAATCACTGTTACACCATCAGTATCCAGAATCCGAGCTTCTTGCACCATCTGCATATAACCAGTGTAGGGACGGTCAACAGTAATGTTGAAGACGGTGTCTTCAGTGACATCAAAGTTTCCGTCCGTGGTGTTGTCCACAAAGGCAACAATCGGAATCCCGTAACCCTGAACTTGAGCTGTCTCAGGTAAGTCAACAATTACCTCATAATCCAATTGCTGACCTGGTGTGAGAGTACCAACATTAACTGTTGTACCACCAGTGAGGGTAAAACCACCAGCTTCAGTGTAGGTGTAAGTCGCCTCAAGAATTGGACCTGTCTCTGGCTCGTACCTGATCGTGACCGTAGTGTTATCAGGAATCTGGTTATCTGGTCCAAAGTCTACTGGAGTGGTGAATTGAGGATTAACTTGAGGGTCATTAGTCGCCGCATTACCGACTGAAGGCGCAATTGGCAACAAGGTTACGTTATCTAAATTAGTAGCATTGGGGTTCTCAACGGTATTGTCGAAGGTCACCGCACCTGGGTCAATGTCGATACCCTGAGCTGTTCCAGCTGGAATAGTTGTGGACTGGTTAGTGAAGTCATCATTGTCATTGGTTGGACCAATGGCGTTGGGTCGATTCTCTGGACCATTGAGGATTTGACTGGTAGTCTCAATGTCTGCAGTAATGGTAACTACAGTGTCTTCACCCTTAGGTCCTTCACCTGTGTTGTCATTGTCTTCATCAACACCATCAGCACTGGGATTGGCAATACCAAGGTCTGTAGCTGGGTTGAAGTCGGTACCAGTCTCATCCGGTGGTGTACCATCATCATTGTAGTTGTTGGGATTTTGGTCACCGGATTCATCGTAGACCACTTCATCCGTTGGGTCACCGACAGTTTCACCAAATGCCTGAGCAATGTTAGCGACTTCACCACCAGCAACCGGTAACCCACTGGTGATCACACCAAAGCTGAAGCCATTGGCATCAGCTTCAGTGGAGGTTCCTGCAGTAATAGGACCGTCAGCAATAAAACCAATGCGCTTAACATCAGCTGGGGGGGTAGCAGACCAGTCTACGCTCAGGGCGTCACGACCAGTTACCGCTGGATCGTCATCAGAGTAGACCACTGTCCAGCCTGCTGGGGCAGTAGGCGCTTTTGCAGGGTCAGTATCAAATACTGTA
>NZ_JAAHHU010000087.1:0-27322 GCF_010672095.1 Moorena sp. SIO3I6
TGACGGAACAGCTGGCTATTGTGCTTTTGTGCAAAGCTACTATTGCTCAATTCGTTGACGCGCGATTTATTAAGATTTATTCAAATAATTTTGAGCTTGCTTGATAGCGATCGCACCAATATTGTAAGCTACCCAGCCTAGTGCTAGGAGTAAAGGCAATAAGACTATTAATAGACGTAAATCCATGGTTCTAGTATCCTCCCTATAATGCTTGAAGTATTTTTACCCTCCCACCCCTAGAAGAAGTGGGGTTATTGGTTGAACAAGTTGCCGTGACTCAGTAATCAAATAACTCTTACCAAGCTAGATGGGTAACCTCCCTCAGCTTGATATGCCTTGTACCGGACGGTACTTAGTTGTTTATATATATAGTCGCACCTAATGGGTCAATTTTTTTTAGTTAATTTTTCACTAACCTGATCACCCATTTGTTCAAGACGTTGCACGCTTCTTGGGAAAAACTTAATCAAAGTCAATCAAAGTTACCCACAGTTTACTAATTGGGAAGGAATCGGTAAAACGCGATGCAGCGCTGTTCTGATGGTGTTTTTCTCAATTATTGTCCACTGTTCCGGGATCGGAAGTTCCCTGTTCCGGGTTCCGGGCAACGGCAGCGAAGTATTATGTTAGACTAAACCCTAAATCTGTGCCTTTACCTGCATGAACTAGAGCCAACTTTTCATAGTGCCGTGCATGTTCAATCAGTTCAGCGGCTTGAGCCTCCGAAACATCCCGTAATTTTTTGGCAGGTACACCGACTACCAGGGACAGGGGAGGAACGTCTTTACTAACCACAGCTCCAGCGCCCACGATACTACCATGACCGACACGAACCCCATCGATTACCACTGCTCCAATACCAATCAAGCTACCCTGTTCAATATATGCTGAATGAATGACAGCGCGATGACCAACAGTGACATGGTCTTCTAAAACTGTTGGCTTGCCGGGATCTCCGTGTAAAATTGCGCCATCTTGAATATTAGTGCGATCGCCAATCTCGATGCGCTCCACATCACCTCTGACTACAGCACCATACCAAATGCTAACTCCTGCAGCTACGGACACCTGACCCATAACTACAGCATTAGGGGCGACAAAGGCAGCAAGAGAAAGATCTGGGGGAGGCCAAAAAGATGTCAGTATTGGGGTTTGAGGTAAGGGATAATCCACAATTAATCACAATAGGGAGATAATGGTAATTAATACCTTAGGTTTTACATAGGTTTTACAGTGGGGTCACTGAGACCAACACCACTAAATACCCAGTTATAATGATGGAGCCATTAGGTAATAGCATATACCTCTAAGGCACTCCCTAGCATTTAATGATTGATTCTAGCTTGCAGTACCCGATATTCGGTTCAGAAATTAAATGTCCTCACTGCCGTCAGATAATTCCGGCATTGACGTTGACTGACACTTACTTGTGTCCACGTCATGGTGCGTTTGAAGCCAACCCAAAAACTGGGGAACTGATTCATTTACAATCTGGGCGTCACTGGCGTCTATGGCAAGATAAATGGTACCGACAGCACACTCATCCTGATGGAATTCGCTTTGAGATTCACGAAGCCCTAGACAAGCTATACACTGAAGGATATCGGGCAACACGGGTAATTATTGCCAGTCGTTATCGGGATTTAGTGAGTGCCTACCTAGAGCGCAGTACCCCCTGGCGAGGGAACTCAGAGTCAGGCCAACCCAGGTTGTATGGCTTGCCGGTAGAATTTAGCCCAGAACCTGAGGAAGAACCTTGTTGGGAAGTGATCAATTTTGATTTGGAAAAAGAACCTGGAGTACCTGTGCGCTACCCTTATTTCCGATTGTTTTAGTTATTGGTGATTGGTGATTAGTGATTGGTGATTGGTGATTGGTGATTTCACTACACCTGTTGTTGGTTAGAAAGGAAAAAGGGTAAAGGAAAAAGGCCAAAGGACAAAACCCATGCATCATGCTTCGATTCGCACAGCCAATATTCATCGCGCGATCGCATTTTATGAGAAGTTGGGATTCACAGTATCTGAACGCTTCACTACTGGCATGACTCTAGCGTGTTGGCTGAAGGGACTGGGGGGACGCTTGGAACTAATCCAAATTCCTGAACCATTACCAGCACCGGATGCCTTTGGGGATGAGCATTATGTGGGGTATTACCACCTGTCTTTTGACCTAACTGATAGCGCTACTGATTTGCCCAGTTGGTTAGAGTCCTTGAAAGAAAGTTTTAAAGAGGCTTCTGAGCAGAACCCAGAGCAGTTTCAGCCGTTGAAGGTTCTGTTGGAACCTACCCAACAGATGATCGGTAATCATGTTTATGAGGTAGCGTTTATCGCTGATACTGATGGTTTACCGTTGGAGTTTTTGTATCTCATAAAAACCTAGACATAGCTAGACATAGGTGTTAGTAAGTCGGGAGCGGTGCGACCCGAAGGTGCGACCCAAGGGCGCGAGCAATCCCTCGCGCCCTTGGAGGCGCGCACCTTGAGCGAATTTAATTACGGGTCAAGCGCACCGAGGGAGTCGGAATGCCCTGAAAAAAAAATTACTGGTCTGTATAGCGGTTTTTCCCCTAATGAGGTAGACAGAATTTTTGCCCTGTTCCCTGTTCCCTGTTCCCTGTTCCCTGTTCCCTGTTCCCTGTTCCCTGTTCCCTGTTCCCTGTTCCCTGTTCCCTGTTCCCTGTTCCCTAAAACCAGAAACTCTGTATCTCACCAAATTGAAAACCGCTATATTGGTCACTTTTACCTTTTAGCTTTTACCTTGTGCCTTCTTTGCCGTCGTTCTGCTATATACTGGCGGCGACTTTGTATAGACACAACTTTCGCCTCACTACTCTCTCGTGCCACCCGAATCAACAACCCAGCGGAACACAAACTGGAAATCATCGAACTTCCCCCATAACTAAAGAATGGGAAGGGTAAACCAGTAGTGGGAAGAGCCCCAGAAGCAACACCAATATTTAACAGAGACTGTCCGACAATAAACAGCATTGCCCCAATCGCGATTAACTGATAGACTCGGTTTCTGGCCTTAATAGCTACAATCACCGCTAGGGTCATGTATGTCATCAACAATAACATTAGCGCTATACTACCAGCAAAGCCAAATTCCTCAGCAAAGACAGAAAAGATAAAATCAGTGTGTTGAATGGGTAAATAGAATAACTTTTGTTGGGATAACCCAAAGCCAGAGCCCCAAGTCCCACCGGAGCCAATAGCCAGAAGACTTTGAACCAATTGGTATCCATCTCGCATCGGATCAGCCCAAGGATTTAGGAATGACATCACCCGACGCCGTTGGTAATCCTTGATGCTGATACTGAGTACTGCCAGCAGGACACCACCAAATGCTGTACCTCCCAAGTAAGAAAACGGTAACCCTGCTGCTAGAGCAACTAGCCACAAGGTCATCCCACAAAGTGCTGTTGTACTCAGATTAGGCTGTAACAAAATTCCCACCAACACCACCATAAAAATCCCCAGCCACGTGAAACGGGTCCGCCACCTAAGCCGGTCCCACTGCCCAAATACCCGAGCTGCTTGTAACACTAGAAACGGCTTCATTAACTCTGAAGGTTGCAGGGGAACCGAACCGAAAGATAACCAGCGAGTTGCCCCATTAACCGTTGTTCCCACACCAGGAATTAACGTCAATAAGAGCAGCACCAAGAGCACCAAGACCAACCAATGGCTGATTTTTAGCAAATAACGCAACGGTGATCGCACCAATAGGTTAAATCCCACTAAACCCAAGACTACCCACATCAGCTGTCGCTTGACGTAGTATGTTCCATCCCCTAACTCGACATCTGCGATCGCATAAGAAGCTGAGAACAGAATTACTATTCCGATCAACAGCCATAGAAACGTTAACCACTTCAGTAACCGAGCAGTTACTGCCCAGTCTGTAGTGGAGGGATTAAATAATAGAATCAGGTTACGTAGAGCCACGTTTCATCAGGTTGGTTAAAGGTTATGTGGTTGAACGCGATCCCGTGGCCAAACGCGCCCCGCGTGGCCAATAGGCCAAGGCCAAGGTTATGTGGTTGAAGGTTATGTGGTTGAAGGTTATGTGGTTGAAGGTTATGTGGTTGAAGGTTATGTGGTTGAAGGTTATGTGGTTGAAAGTTATGTGGTTGAAGGTTATGTGGTTGAAGGTTATGTGGTTGAAGGTTATGTGGTTGAAGGTTATGTGGTTGAAAGTTATGTGGTTGAAGGTTATGTGGTTGAACGCGATGGACGAAGTCCCGCTTTCAGCGATCGCGTGGCCTTTTGGCCAAGGTTATTTGGTTATGTAGTTGTTGGCCCTCTCTTGCTTCTGTTTCCATCCCCCCATTTTGAACCAAAAATCACAAAGGGGTCCTAGTAGACCCCCTGAAATTTTTTTTTTGATAAACAGCTATTATCGAAAAATCCTTACAAACCGGTGTTTGTACCTTGCTTACCAGTTGCCAGCTTAACTTTAATAATTTTGCCACCCATTTTCTGGATGCGCTGCTGCTCACGGAACCAGTTGTCGTAGGAAACGAGCTTGGTAAAAAAAGTATTCTGTAACTCCCGTTGTGTCCTAATTCTGCTTTGGCTTGGCACACAAGCAGTTATTTCAAACGTCCGCATGAGCTTATTTCTCCTAGTAAAATTCAAGAAAATTTTAATTCTGGTTTGATTCCAAGATGGCTAAAAAACTGCCTATCGCCTAAAGCGAGGGAATAAATTGGTTAATCAAATATCTCAAGTATTCCAAAGTCTGGGAGTTAATTGTCAATACTAGACTGTCAAAACTCCTCTGCTTGACTTACGTGAGCCAGATTCGCCTTTAACAAGCTAGCACTCACAATCAACTTCCCAGACCTTAATTACACAGACAACTACAGGCTGGCGAATTCCATCAACACTAGCTAACTTAGCTTAAGCCAGAGCAGATGTAGTCAAAGTATACACCCATTTCCTTACCAGCATCAGGACCAACTAAGCTAGCGGTAACTTCCTTCATGCCTTGGATGGAATTGGTGGTATTGCCAATGGGAACACCAAGGGAGTTGTAGGTTTCCTTCAAGCCATTGAGTACGCGCTCATCAAGGATAGATGGGTCACCGGCCAACATCGCATAGGTAGCATAACGCAAGAAGTAATCCATGTCACGGATACAAGCTGCGTAGCGGCGAGTGGTGTACATATTGCCACCAGGACGAGTGCTGTCGGAATACAACAGGGTTTTAGCAACTGCTTCCTTAACGATGGTAGCAGCATTAGCACTAATGGCAGTTGCTGCACGTACCCGCAGCTCACCAGTTTGGAAATAGCCCTTGAGCTTTTCCATAGCGGAGTCGTCTAGATATTTACCTTGGACGTCCGCAGAGTTGATAACAGCAGTAATTGCGTCTTGCATGATTCTATTTCCTTATTTAACTTTCCTGATTATCGGTTCTACAGACAGACTTGCCTCAGAACACTAGGCCAAGGGGTATTTATTGCCCTACAACAATCCACCAATCACATAGTCGAAGTAAGAGCCAGCTTCAGCAGCATCGTCTCCAGACATCATGCCAGTAGCGATACCCTTCATGCAACGGACGCTTTCGGCAACAGCATCAATGGAGGTACCTAAAGACTTGTACATTTCCTTAGCACCTACTAGACCAATTTCTTCAATTGGTGTGGTATCACCAGCCACAATACCGTAGGTAATCAAGCGTAGGTAGTAATCCATGTCCCGCAGGCAAGTAGCGGTCATTTCCGGACCGTAGGCGTTACCACCAGGAGAGACAACATCTGGACGCTTTTGGAATAGTTGGTCTCCAGCTTGCTTAACAATTGTCTCACGGGAGCCTGTTAAGGTTTGAGCGATACGTAAGCGCTGCTCACCAGAAGTAACAAAGCTTTTGATACCGTCTAATTCACTAGGGCTCAGATAGCGAGCCTCAGCATCTGCATTCACGATGGATTTCGTGACAATACTCATAGATGGATTCCTCCAGAAAAAAATATCACCAGGTTTGTGTAAACCGGCATTTCCAAAAATGAACGCTCTCTAACTAACCTTGCGGTGTAATTAGAGCTTCTGTCCCATTGCAGTTACTCGCAATGTGCCGGGTAAATCGCCGTTCTCGATACGCCGTCAGCACAGAGCGCCGACGCACGTCCCAGCAAAACTTGGTTTGGCTAACCCTGCCTAAATTAAAGGCCTAAATCAAAGCCTAAATCAAAGCAGGTTAATCATAAACCTAGCTTCCGGGAATATTTTGCTACAGATTGTTGACATTTTTCCCAGCTTCGCAACACATCGTAACATTTTCCCTAATCAAGTATGAAGTATGAAGTATGAAGTATGAAGGGTGAGTTACAGGTTAGTGGCCTTAGTTAAGGGAGTAGGGAGTAGGGAGTAGGGAGTAGGGAGTAGGGATTGCGAAAATTGACTGTACCTCAGTGATGGCAAAGTAATTTTAGTTTGGGGTTGCTATTCCGGCTTGATCAGGTTTGGGGGTTGAAAGTTGAACCTTTAAGGCTAGTCCAACCTACCGACAGCCTTTAAACCTCCAAACCTCCAAACCTTTAATTTTCAACCTTCAACCTTCAACCTTCAACCTTCAACCTTTAATTTTCAACCTTCAACCTTCAACCTTCAACCTTCAACCTTCAACCTCCCAACCTTGGCCAATAGGCCACGCGATCGCGTTCAACTTCCAACCTTCATAATTCAGACTTTTTGCTAACTAACCCGCTGATAGGGGACTAAGTCTTCACCAAAGAAGCGGGAGTATTCTGAACTATCAACCATAGCGGTTACTGCAGCTTCTAGACCCTGTCCCGCCAACAGCTGCTGGTAGGTTTGAACCTCACCGTGAGTGTTAGGGGTACGTCCGAGTAAGTGCCGGAACAATAACTCAACTACTTTCGCAGGGGGATAAGCCTGGTAAAACCGCTGACTATAGGTGTTACTACTCGCCAAGGCTTTAACAAACTGCCGCACGGAAATTTCCCCATTGCGCAGTTGACTGTCTAGATGCTGTTGCCGGTATTTTGGTGGTACTGGTTCACCGAATAAATCCAGGACCTGGTCATAAATGGAATCAATCACCACTGCGCTTTCGACCTGAGAAATGTTTGGGGTGATGCGGAAAATCCGTGTTGGCTTAGCAGATTTAGGATTCAAGGTTGGTTGGTTCCGATTAGAGGAACGACCTACCTTGGCCAGCTCGGAGGGGTTGGTAGCCATCTCCCACTTTTGGGCAGCCATATCTGCGATCGCTTTTCCGGTCAAAGGTAGCTTAGACGAATCCATGCGAGGCTCGACTGGATCAAAGCTTGGTACCACCACATCACTATTCTGCTTGGTCTGCTGATTATACAGCTTCTCGGTGTTCGGGAAATTAGCAGCTGGTAAGGTGGGGAAGCGGCGGTAAGGGACAGTATCTTCTCCAAATGCCTGAGCATATTCCATGCCATTGACCATTGCGCCAATAAAGCTCCGAATCCCTTCAGAGGCTAGAATTGCGTTGTAGGTCTGGATTTCCTTTTGAGTTAAGGGGGCACGTCCTAGGAAGTGCTTGGTACCCAGCTCAATCACCTTGGTGTTGGGGTAGGGGGTGTAGAACTCTTTGATGTAGAGATCAGAACAACCTAAGGCTTCAATAAACTCCTTGAGATTAATTTCGCCATTACTCAGTCGGCTTTCCAGGGAGGTGAATGCTGCTCTGATCACATAGGGTTCAAGATCCCGCTCAAATATCTGCCGATAAGCTGCTCCAATCAGGACTTTCAAGGCTGGCTTATCATTAAGGTCAATCAGCTTAAAGATCTTGGTTTGTTCACGCTGTACACTGACCCCCTGATTAATCCGGAATTCAACTTCCGGTTCGGTGAGCATGTCTTTGCCCATACCCAGCTCAACAAAGCGAGGTACTTTCTCCTCACCCATGATTGCCATTGCTGATGTCACGCTACCAGACACTCCGGTGCGCATTTTTAAACCAGCTGCCGTCACATAGCGCTCATAGGGAACCGTATCTTCCCCAAATGCCTCAGAGTACTCTTTTGTGTTGACAATTGCCTCTACTACACCGTAGAAACCTTTTTTATAGGCAACATCATAGTAACTGTTCATCTCGGAGCGCCCATAGCTAGGACGACCGAGCAAACGTCGGTGGATATATTCTATTGCCTTGACCACATACAATGGTGTCCAGTAACGTTTGCGGAAACCATCAGACTTCGCCAGCATTAGGATAAACTCGCGGACGGTAATTTCACCGTTTTCCAGCCGAGCTTCTGCTGAAGTCAGCCGTTCACCTTCATAGGGCATAAAGCCAAACACTTGAAGGTAACAGGCACGAATTACCCTTTGAGTAGAGCTTTCGGCAAATTTGATACTCTTGTCTTGTGTACTAGGGATCTGGTCAAGGCGGATCACCTTAGAGCCAAGGGAACCGGGGGACATACCCCTTGCCCCTGGATTACTATTTTGGTTATTGATCCCTGGGCCTTGGTGGATCAGCAGGCGTTTAGTATCTTTGCCAAAGAGAGCGGGGGTGGTAGTAGGATTCCGGGTTTCTTTCGGGAAAATTGCCCCAAACTGAATTTCCAAGGAGTCATTACCAGAACCATAGACATGTTGGTCAGGTAGGGGTTGCTCGTATTTGGCAAAGGTATTGAGAAACTGGGCATCCTTACGGAAGGGAGCACTATAGCGCAATAAATCTTGCTGCATCCCCCAGTTGCGGCATTCTTGAGCCTCTTGACCATAACCCCTCAGATAGGGAACCGTTTCTTCGGCAAAGTAATCGGAGTATTCCTGAGAATCCACCAGGGCATCTACTAGAGCGGGTAGACCACCATCGGAAACAATGGAGAAGTAGCTTTGCACTTCTTCCCTTGAAGATGGACCCCTACCTAGGAAATGGCGGAAAGCCAGTTCTAAGGCCCGACTATTGATAAAAGGTTCAAAGAATTGCTTCCGGTATAGTTCAGATTTGCCCAAACGGCGAACAAACTCCTTCATGGAAATGTTCCCGTTTTTCACTAGAGATTCTAGATAAGAAATCGACAAACCGTAGGCGCGGGTAATGTCACGCTCAAATATTTGCCGGTAGGCAGCTTTAACTACCTCAGTTTTTTCTGAGGATGACAGACCGGGCTTCATCACAAACTTAGGACGCCGCTCGGCTGCATTAAAGTAACTTTGGGGCAATTGCAGCCCTTGTTGGTCTATCGAAGGGCGTTGCCGCAGTTTATCGGAGGGTGTAGCAGCTTTAAATTCGTTCAGGGTAATGTCAAAGTACTGGGCAACAATCTCCTGTGCCGACTGATCACCTTTGAAATAATCTAGTGAAGCCGCCCGCATTCCCTGGATTGCCACGATTGTGGCATCAGCTGAACAAGCATTTTCAATGACTTCCCGCAAACCTCGAACATTAACCACTAGGATGTTGGGATCACCAGCAACAATGGCGTAAGTGATATAGCGCAACGTCCAAGATAGGTCCCGCAAGGACTTTTGCATATTCCTCGGGCCATAGCGGTTGATGTCGATGGGACGGAAACTCGCTGGGGTTGGTCCAGTCGGAGAACTAAACAGAGCGCGGAAGCCCGAAAATAATCCACCTCCACTCTCGACAAAGGTACTAGTTCCCAAGGTTTTGGTGTCGGGAACCCCTGCAGCCCCAGCCCCTACTAGGGCAGGTTCTTCCTTAGGCTTTTCCAGGAAAGCCATTGGGGAACCACCCACAAAAATCCGGTTAGCCGCCTTGGATACGATTAGGTCTGAGTTTTTGGTGATCAGATCAGCAATTGCTAAACGCTTTTCTCCAGAACGGAAGTAATCCAGTAGCTCGTTGATCTCTCCATTTCCTAAGAAGCGGTCTTGCTGTTCTGCTTGGATAATGGTTGCAGATGGGACAGTTTGATAGAGTTGCACAGGGGCAACTGAGCTTCCACCACTTGCCTTGACACTCATTGGTTTGTTAAAGCTCCTAAATTTTTATGCTGTCATTGCGGACTTATGCCGCAGTTAATAAACACGTTTTAGACACCCATTTGGTGGGTAGGCATTTGATGTTAGTCCTATCCAATCTCACGAAGAAAGACGGGAGTAGAACAAGCCCCACGTCTAATGACCGGGGAGGAAAAACGACACGAGCGGTTTTAACCGTCGTCAAACCACCCTTTTCAGGGTGAGGGATTAAAAAATCCCTCAAAACTCCCATTTCTGGGGTTAAGTTTGCCTCGCCAATGTTATCGATCGGTACTCTCCAGATGGCACTGTCTTACCCCTCGTACAACTGTTTAACCATCCGGTTCTAGAGCTTGAGACTGGCACGCATCCCAAGGTAGGAACTTTAACTCTTATCGATAACGTAGTCCTCGTAAGACTTAGGCTGGTCAGCTATCTAAATAAAGAGGCTCGTTCGTGTAAGCGTGTGCTTCGCACAAAGCCCCGTCTTTTCAGAGCGGGGTGCTGACTGCTAAACTCGACTAGCTTTTAGATTAAAACTTTTCTGATCTCTACGGTTTATTTATTAAGAATTGTATAGAATTTAGGGGATCCAGTTCAGGATTGATGGCCATTGATCCCAGTAAACCCTCGAAATTATACTTTATTTTCGTAAAAAATTTCTCCGAATAATTAACTTTTGTAAAGTTTTGTGATGAAAACCTCTCAAGAAACCGCTGCTGCCGTTGAGCGCCTCTACGATACCTACCCTTTTCCCCCAGAACCCTTACTCGATGAGCCACCTCCTGGATACAACTGGCGCTGGAATTGGCGAGCTGCTTATAGTTTTTGTACTGGGCAAACACCCCAAAGAGAGGAGATTCGGATTCTAGATGCTGGTTGTGGAACAGGGGTAGGCACAGAGTATCTGGTTCACCTCAATCCCCAAGCCTCAGTAGTGGGGATTGATATTAGTGCTGGGGCCTTGAAGGTAGCCCAGGAACGCTGTCGCCGCTCAGGTGCTGATCGGGTCGAGTTTCATCACTTGAGCTTGTATGATGTTGACCAAATCGAGGGTCAGTTCGATCTAATTAACTGTGTAGGAGTGTTACATCACTTGCCAGACCCGATCCGTGGGATTCAATCGATAGCTAAGAAACTAGCACCGGGAGGCTTATTTCATATCTTTGTCTATGCTGAATTAGGACGCTGGGAAATCCAGTTGATGCAGCAAGCGATCGCACTTTTGCAGGGTCAAAACCAGGGAGACTACCAGGATGGGGTGAAAGTAGGTCGTCAATTATTTGAAGCATTACCAGAAAACAACCGAATTGTCAAGCGAGACCGGGAACGTTGGGCTTTGGAAAACCATCAGGATGAATGCTTCGCGGATATGTACGTTCATCCCCAAGAGATTGACTATAACATTGAAACCCTATTTGAACTGATCGATGCCGCTGGCTTAGAGTTTCTTGGGTTTTCCAATCCCCGCTACTGGCAGAAAGAGCGCTTATTTGGCAAAAATCCAGAGTTAATGGCACGCTCAGAAGGTCTCAGTGAACGGGAGCTATATCGGTTAATTGAATTATTAGATCCCGAACTGACTCATTATGAGTTTTTCCTGACCCGTCCTCCCTTAGAGCGGGTAGATTGGTCAGAAGATAACGACATGTTAGCAGCAATTCCAGAACGGCACCCTTGTATGACTGGTTGGCCAAGTAAGTCCCTATTTGACTATGATTACCAGCTGGTTAAGCTATCAGACGAAGAATTTAAGTTTCTCGAAGCCTGTGACCAGAATGGTAACTCAGCCGACAACTCATCCCAATCCCAAACTGTAGCAGAAATTATCAAGCATGTTAACTTCGATTTAGATGGAGTGCGATCGCTACTCCAACGCCAGTTGATTATGCTCAACATTGATAATTGATAATTCAAGCAGTCAGCTATCAGCAGTCAGCAGTCAGCGGTCAGCGGTCAGCGGTCAGCGGTCAGCGGTCAGCGGTCAGCGGTCAGCGGTCAGCCTTGGCCAAAGGCCACCCTAAGCGAACAGCTTTGTGGCACAGGCTTCAAGCCTGTGACTTCACTCAGATTAAACCAATGCTTACCTGTTTTATTCAAAAGCTGATAGCTGATAACTGATAGCTGATACCTCTATCCCGATTCCCGATTCCCGATTCCCGATTCCCAATTCCCGATTCCCGATTCCCGATTCCCGATTCCCGATTCCCTGTTCAACACTTCTGCCATTAGCCATTACCCGATGACAAATGACAAATGTTTGCCCAAGGTTTCAGTAGTTGTACCAATCTACAACGGTGAAGCAGATTTACTAGAGTTAGTCCGTTGTTTACAGGCACAGACCTATCCCACTGACCAAGTAGAGTATCTGTTAGTGGATAATAATAGCAGCGATCGCACTGCCTCACTAATCCAAACTGCTGTTACTGAGGGAGCATCTGAGGGCATAACCTTCCACTACATCCTAGAAGACCAGATTCAAAGCTCCTATGCCGCCCGTAACAAAGGAATTCGAGCTGCTAAGGGGGAAATAATTGCTTTTACTGATGCAGACTGTCGTCCCCAACCCCATTGGTTAGCAGACCTGGTCTCACCCTTTGCTAAGGTTAGTATTGGTATTGTTGCTGGTCAAATCATCGGGTTGCCCGGTAAAACCTGGCTAGAAAAACACGCTGAGTACCATAATGTTCTATCTCAGGAACATACCTTAAACCATTCCTATTGTCCCTACGGTCAAACCGCTAACCTAGCAATCCGACGGCAAGCATTAGAGGAAGTGGGATTGTTCCGTCCTTACCTGACCACTGGTGGTGATGCTGATATCTGCTGGCGTATTCAAAAGCAAAGCAAGTGGCAATTACACCTTGCCCCAACTGCCATAGTTGAGCACCGACACCGTTCCACCTTTCGGGAGTATCACAGTCAATGGCATCGCTATGGTCGCTCTAACCGTTACTTACATCAGCTCCATGGTGTGCCCTTGATGCGGGATATTCCACCAAGGGAATATCTGTATCGGATCAGTCGTTGGTTGCTGAAAGAACTACCGCGCAATAGTATTAAGGCGATCGCAGGCAAAACCGATCCGATTGAGTTAATCAGCACACCGATTGGTCTATTTGGAACTTGGGCAAGGGCAAAGGGACAACAGGAAGCCCGGCTGCCAGACAAAGCCGATCAGATAGAGTGGTTTTCCCATGGAAGCTGATAGCTGCATCCCGATTCTCGATTCCCGATTCCCGATTCCCGATTCCCGATTCCCGATTCCCGATTAATCACAAATCACTAATAACCAGTAAATTGCACTACATTGCGCTACACTAAGGCTAGTAGGGGTTAAGGAATTATCATGTCAGCAAAACTCTTATTGGTAGACGACGAACCAGGAGTAAGGGAAGCAGTCAAAGAGTATTTGGCAGAATTTGGTTTTACCGTACAGGTTGCCAGCAATGCTAATGATGCTTGGCAGATGTTACAGCAGAGCACACCCGAACTAGTAATTTCTGACATCATGATGCCTAAAGTGGATGGGTATCAATTCCTACAGCAGCTTCGAGATGACCCCCGTTTTAAAGCACTGCCAGTGGTGTTTCTGACCGCCCGTGGCATGACCTCAGATCGAATACAGGGTTATCAGGCCGGTTGTGATGCGTACCTACCGAAGCCCTTTGATCCAGATGAATTAGTCGCTATTGTTCAAAACCTCTTGGAGCGTCGCGCTGCTAACTCGGAAGATAGTGTAGGGAGTACAGAGCTTGAAAAGATAGCCAAGCAAGTGGCTGAAATTCGCGCAATGTTAGACCAGAAGCATGGGATTGTCCAAACTCCTCCACCGTTGCGCATTGATTTTACAGCTAGAGAGCAGAGTGTCTTAGATTTGGTTGCCCAAGGGCTAATGAATAAAGAAATTGCCCGACGTTTAGAGACTAGTGTTCGTAATGTTGAGAAGTACGTTAGTCGTTTGTTTAGCAAAACGGGAACCAATAGTCGTACCGAGTTAGTTCGCTATGCTTTGGAACATGGTTTAACGAAATAGAGGATAAAGCATTTATAGCAATTATCATAATCATGAGGTACAAAGTTCTGGCTTTTAGGGAGCAGGGAGCAGGGAGCAGGGAAGAGGGAAGTCGGAAGTCGGAAGTGGAGAAACAATGTGTACCTAACAGTTATGCAAACCGCCGTAAGCAACGCCATTAGCAATGCCGAAAATTTAGATGTACCTGACTAGACTAGGAAACGCTATCCTATCCGTCAGGTTTTGTAAATTTATGTTACAAAAAACCGCTCCCTGCATAAAAAGTACCAATCACTCAGAGTAATAATTAAACCCACAAATATTTAGCCAATATCGCAGGAAACGATGGTTAATAGGATTTATGCCTTGCTAGTGGGGATCGATCACTACCCACCGGATTCAGTTCTTAAAGTGGATCCATTACAAGGCTCTGCTAACGACATTACAGCAATATAAGAGTATCTTAACGAACGCGATGAGTTATTGCATAAACTAACCTACTGAAGTTGGTTGACAAAATTTAGGTGCAGCGATCGCAATTTTGATGTGATATTTCCCAGAGTAACTGGATAACACTCGGTAGCTAAACTTGGACTGTAATTAATTGGATATATAACCTATGGACAGAACTGCTAAAATTGCCTATATTCTTGAAAAGCGCCAACCTTTGGCTAATAGAATTGAAGAGGTCGGAGTAAATTTAAACTCTCTTTATTCTAAACTTAGCTACCTCGACAATTATCGCCAACAGCTACTGGAAAAGGTTGATGAACCAAGCATAAATGGACGCTTGAAGGAAATCGATTTTTCCAAGATTCAGCAGGATATTGTATCTGAGTTACAAGCACTGGCTAAACTCAAAACTCGTTTCTCGCGAGATACTCTTAACATCGGTGTGATTGGACGAGCAAGACAGGGTAAGAGTCGTTTATTACAAAGTTTAACTGGATTGACCGCAGCAGAAATTCCTGATGGCAGCGGTCAACACTGCACCGGGGTTCGCAGCAAGATTCACCATAACCCAAATGTTGAAACATATGGTGAGGTCTTGTTCTATACAGACCGTACTTTTATGGATGAGGTTATTGCTCCTTACTATGAGCAGTTAAAATTGGGAACTAAACCAATTGATATCGATGATTTTGCCAGAAAAGACTTGCCTTCGCTACCGAACGACCTTAAGGGTGCAGAGGTTAATGCCAAATATGAACATCTACGCCAATATCATGAGAATGTAGATAAATATCGTCTCCTGTTGCAAGCCCCTTCCCCACGCCAGATCAAGAAAGAAGAGATTCGAGAATATGTAGCCCAAGACAACCTCCAAGGGGAGCGTATTTATTTCAACTATCTGGCAGTTCGAGAGGTCAGAATTATTTGCAACTTTCCCAAGGATGATCTTGGAAAGATTGCTTTAGTTGATATGCCGGGATTAGGAGATACAGGAATTGGTGATGAAAAGAGGATGGTAAAAACCATTGGTGAGGATATTGATGCGGTGCTATTTGTCCGGATGCCAAAGAGTACAGGGGACTTTTGGGGGGACGTTGATGTGCAACTGTACGACACAGCCTATAGAGCTTTGAATGATCTGCCCCTCCCACTATGGTCTTTTATGGTTCTCAACAAACTGAGTGATGAGAGTAACTTACAACTCTGCCAACAATTGAAAACCGACATTACCAACAAACACATCAATGTTGCAGACTGTGTCATAGCTAACTGCGCTGAAGCTCAAGAGGCTAACGATCAGGTTTTAGATCCGATTCTTAACTACTTAGCTAAAACAATTACTGACCTAGATCAGCAATATGCCTCTGCTTGTCAGGATCGAATCAAGCAAATCCAAACATCAGTGGTGGCTGAGTTAGATAAAGCCCGTCAAGCATTAGGACAAGGAAAAATTTCAGGAGAGATGGTTGAATTTATCCCATTGTTTAATGGGCTTTGGAACGATTTGACCAGCGGTCTTGAAAAACTACTTAAACAACTTAGTAACCAAATTAATGAGCAAGACCGAGACTTTAAACAATCTGTAGAAGAAGCTATCCAAAATTGCTATAACGATACCAAAATTCCCTCATCTTTGGAAGAAATTGAAAGTAGGCGTGATAGTAAAGGGGCTTACACAAGTGCCTATAGCGATTACCTCAATGAAATTCGCGCTCACCTATCACAACATTTTCTATCTCTAGATACTGGTTTGAAAAAATCGTTGGATAGGGTAAAATATCTAGTAGTAGAGGTATTAATTCGAAATGCAAATTTAGGAGGAATCACAGAAGCAAAAGGCTCTGATTTTCTTGGAGCGATCGCTAACCTACTGCCTGATCAAATTTTAGAGGGGCAACCCAGTAGACTAAAATTTGGATTCCAAATCCTCTCTGAATTTCAGCTTTCTTATCGGGGTACTATCCAACACCGAATTCGCCAGTGTCTTAATGGATTAACTCCTGATAGGACTGATCTGCATCTGTCTGGGAAGTCTCCCAATGCAGAGCAAATCAAGAGCAATCTCGAATCACTTCATGCAGCAGCTGTTTTTCAATGCGAAACAGCCTTAGAAGATTTTCTTTGTGAACCTTCCCAAGCTGCTTTTGCCATAGTAGAAGAATTTCTTGACCGTGTACTCCGTGCTGAAGCAGTCAAGGATGAATGGCAAATTTTTCTTTACCAGGAACGCGCTTCTATCTGGCCTAAAGAATTTGAGTTATTGGGTGAACGCTCCAGGGTACGCCAAGAGTGGCTAGAGGCAGTAGAACAGGCAACAAACCTAAATCAGCAAGAGTTGATGTCATTATTCAAGTAAAACAACAAGGAGAATCAAATGCCCAAAGAACTTAAAGTCACAATGCTAGGACATAGAGGTGTAGGCAAGACAAGTGTTTTAACTGCCATGTATGAGCAGTTCTCTGATACGTTTAAGGAAGCCGATTTGCAACTAACTCCCGATCCTGAAAGTTCCGCACTTCTCCAACAGCGTTTAGGAGAGCTAAAAGGTCTGCTGGATGATTTTGAAGCGACGGGAGGATTGGAAGGAACAGAGAATCCCCAATCTTTTAAGTTTGGTCTAGGGAAGATTGGTGACAAACCATCTTTACAACTGACTTTTCAAGATTTTCCCGGTGGCTACCTGGATGATAAGGATGGGGAATTTGTCAAAAAGATAATGCATGAATGTGTTGCAGTTCTGATTGCTATTGACGCTCCTGCACTCATGGAAGCCAACGGCAAATGGCATCATTTGATGAACAGACCCAAGCAGATTTGCGATATTTTTAGCAGAAGCTATGGAGATTTAAAAGAACCTAGGCTCGTTATCCTTGTTCCTGTTCGTTGTGAAAAATATTTGCAAAATGAAGAAGATGCCACAAAGTTACTACACTGCATCAAAGATAAATATGCTGAATTATTGAGGTTATTCAAGAGCGAAAATTTGCTGACTAAGATTGCGTGCGTAATTACACCTATTCAAACTGTAGGAACTGTGATATTCAATAATATTAGAGTAGTGAATCAAAGACCGCGTTTTTACTTTCGCAAAATTAGTCATGATGCTGGATATAGTCCCAAAGATAGCGATCAGCCGTTACGGTATCTTTTGAGTTTCCTACTCAAACTTCATTACGATACGAAATGGGGCTGGTTTAATCCTATTCGTCATTGGCTAGGTTGGGATAAATTTCTTTTAAAAGCTGCGAAAAAGTCTGCTGATAAATGTAAATCAGCTCATGGTTTTGCTATTATACAAGGTAAAGATAAATTTTATATTAATAAATAGGAGTTAGCCATGAAACTTTATGTTCAAAGTGCTGGTTTGTCTCAAGATCAGGATTACTTTTGGCAAGAAATTACAAAGCATGAACAAAAGCCAATAGATGAACCAGATTTGGTTAAAAAATATAAACTATTGCTTGAAACCCAAGCGTATTCGATTTTTATAGGGCGTGAGAGTGGTAACTTAATTTTGCTTGTCACAGGCATGAAAGCAAGCAAACGCAAAGATTATCGAGGTCGCACTATACGCAACTCTATAGCGTTGATTGCTCAAGATAATGAACAGAATGAGCAACAAATACGAGGAATCGCTGTGCTTGCATTAGAGGGAAAATTACAAAATGACATTGACAGTGCTATTAAGGAAGGAGGGGAATACGGATTTGAAGTTTCTTATGAACAAATCGAGCATGCCATCAAAGCATCGCTTCAAACCAAGAACTCCACTGGAACGAAGCATCTGATGATAGGGAAAAACTCAGACGATAATAGAAAAATTATTGCTGATGAACTTAAAGAATACCGTCTACCTCAGAAAAGCAATGCTTCGGATTCAGAAGCATTAGTAGTTGTCACTGGAATTAAGAAACAAGACGATATCAAAAAAGCAGGAGTTTGGCGGGGATTATCGAATCTTGGAGATAACGAAGACCTTTCTCCCTATGAGCCACCGAATTCAGTTCAAAAAAATTTTCCAAGCTTGGAGATCCCAAGCTTTGACGAAAGTAAAAAATATAATCCCCAATTGGTAATAAGATTAATTTTTGGCGTGATTGGGCTAAGTATTCTATGGCTTATTTGGAATACAATCAATATTGTTATAGGACAACAAAATCATTCTGAGCCAAACACTGTTGTTTTAGCTGCTATTAGCCCAGGTGGTGAGTATTTTGTAACTGCTGATCCTCATGGTAAAGTGCTAGTGCAAGATACCCAAGGTAAAACTAATAATACCATTAAAAATAAGGCTGCGGTCAAATCAGTTGCCCTTAGCTCTGATGGAAGTTATGTCGTTACTGGCGATGAGACTGGAAAGGTGCAATTGTGGGATGTAACTAACAAAAAAAACATTGAGCTAAGACGTCATGTCAATTTAAAACATGAAAAAGCAGTTTTGTCACTGGCGATCAATTCTAATTCTTCTAGGGATAAAGTAAAAATAGTTAGTGGTGGTGCTGATGGGCAAGTGCTGTTGTGGAACGTAAATGTTAATGTTAACCAAGGTAAGGGCGAAGCTAACATCCAAAAGTTATATTCCATGATTAAGTAATCAGGTTGGGTCCCACCGTCACAAACGGGCAAGATGCCCATTCCACAGGTGCGACCCAAGGGCGGAACGGGCAAGATGCCCATTCCACAGGTGCGACCCAAGGGCGGAACGGGCAAGATGCCCATTCCACAGGTGCGACCCAAGGGCGGAACGGGCAAGATGCCCATTCCACAAAACTTTTAAAATCATTCCATTATTAGGCAACGCCCATTACTAAGGCCGAAACATAAATGTCGATATTGTGAATTGATGTCTATGCCAGGTCAGGCCATATGGGCAGGTCGTGCATACCAAAATATCTAGGGGTCGTATGGGGTAAAAATCCTAGGTACGGTATGACACCAGAGGTGCCCCAGATAATACTCGGTATCGACTCTAACTCTATTAAATCATGTTCCCTTAGGCTAAAGAGCAAGCTAGATCACACTTTAGTCAGTATTAACTTATGTAAAGTTACGTTAAGATACGTTGCATTTTCTTATCAACCTTGGCAAAAGTTTGTTATCGTTCATTATCGGCATTCATAAATTTAAGAAAGGAAAATAAAAATGAAGACTTCTCAAAATCCCAACCATTTGGGTCAATCAGTGGCTTTAGGTCTTGTTTTGGTGGTAGCCAGTGTTGGTATTTTCATCCTGATGATGGTTCAAAGTGGTGCTTTGCAATCCTAGTTATCGTTGTGAATATGGATCAGGTTTGCTATACCTGGTTCAACTTTTCGTGAAACTCAATAAACCCAGCTATAGCGCTATAGCTGGGTCTTGACACTCCCCGGTCTAAAGACGCGGGGATTCTTCGCTCAACGACTCGGCTTGCTGATCCTGGCCGGAACCAAGAACAGTAGAGGCCAAATCTCCCGAAGCGTTTGGATCGAGGATCCAGGTTCCGGTGTGCCCCACCGTACCCAAGGCTCGTTTTAGGATGTTGATTGCAGCGTTGTGATCACGATCTAATTTACAGCCACATTTACAGACGTGAGTCCTAGTGGATAGTGACTTCTTGACCACTTCACCGCATTCAGAACAGTTTTGGCTTGTATAGGCAGGATTAACCGCAATTGTGACCCGACCAAACTTAGTGCCAAAATGCTCCAACCATTTCCTGAATTGATACCAACCTGCATCATTAATAGACTTAGCCAGACAGTGATTTTTAACTAAATTTTTTACTCTTAAATCTTCATAGGCGACCAGGTCGTTAGACCGGATTACGCAGCGCGCCAGTCTCTTGGCGTGCTCTTCACGTTGCCTACTTATTTTAAGGTGCTGTCTACCTAATCTATTGATCGCTTTCTTGCGGTTAGCAGAGCCTTTCTTTCTCCGGGAAACCCGGCGTTGATAAAACTTTAATCGCTTTTCCCCAACTCTATAAAACCTGGGGTTGGGTTCAGACTTACCATCAGAATCAGTGTAGAACTCTTTTAGTCCTACATCTAGTCCAACAGTGTTTTTAGATGGTTCTAATTCTTCAGTCACATCAACTGAGACGCAGAATTGAACGTAGTAACCATCTGCTCTTTTGACTATACGGACTCGTTTTATCTGCTTCTTATCAAAGCGCCACAAGTCCCAGGTTCCCTTGAGCTTTAGCTTTCCGATTCCTTTTTTATCACTGAATGTGATTGACTTCTTATCAGGGGACAACTTCCATCCCGACTGTTTGTACTCAACCGATCTACAGTGCTTTTGAAAGCGTGGGAAACCTTTCTTTCCAGGTACTTTTTTCTTGCAGTTGTCAAAGAACCGAATAATTGATGACCAGGCTCTTTCAGCGCTAGACTGACGAGCGGTAGAGTTTAATTCACTAGCGAAAGGGAACTTTTTAGCCAGCACTGCACTATACTTGTTGAGGTCAAACTTGTTAACCCCTTTATTGTCCATCCAATACCTAAGACAGCTATTCCGGATGAATTTAACCGTCCGAATGGCTTCATCAATAGCCGAGTACTGGTTCTTTTTTCCTTTAACTTTAAACTCTAAAACAATCATCACTTTCGACCCTCTCTGTGACTATTTTAGTCTAGCATCTCCAGACTAAAATAGTAAACTCTAACCTGTTTTTTTTGTAGGCGGCTTTAGCCGCTATTCGCTTTCATCCCCGCTCTAAAGAGACGGGGTTTTCAGCGTTTCGATCTTTATAAATAAAGACATCTAAAAGACATCTACTACATACATCTAAAAGAGGATTGTTAAGTTATATAAATTTAACCTTCACATCCTCCAACAACACTAACCCTTCCGGTCTAGGCCGGAAGGGTTATTATCATAAGTTGACCCCAAACAATCCTGTAGCTTAACAAAACTTAACCAAAATTTATCCCGGCTAACCCTTCCCGATTAGCGGGTGTTCATGGTAAAACTCATCAGTAAGTGAACCTCCCAAAGTACACGAGCCTGATGACTATGAAAACATTGACCTTGCTACAGCAAACTTTGTTCCTCCTTCTTAGCTTATTTTTTTCCGTAGTGGCAACCCCCCTGCCAGAAATTGCTGAAGCAATGCCAACTCTGGTATCTAGCCGACAGCAGTATAATCAACACCTCAATGACCTTCTCCATCAAGCACGAGAGTTGGTAGATGCGGGGGACTATGAGGGAGCTGTTGCGGTTTATAAAGAAGCAGCTAAGCTGGAGCAGAGAAACCCTAAGATTTTTTCGGGCATTGGCTATTTAAAGGCAAGTTTGGGCAAATTCCAAGAAGCTGCCGCCGCTTACAAAAAAGCGATCGCACTAGAGCCAGAAAATGCTAATTTCCATTACGCACTGGGTTACAGTCTCGCCAATGCTGGGGACAATGCTGGTGCTGCTACGGCCTATCGTCGTGCCACTAGACTGAACCGAGAGAATATTAACGCCTATTTTGGTTTGGCCATTACCCTGCTACGTCAAAAGGACTATCAAGGGGCCATAGAAACCTATGAAAAAATCCTGGAAATTGAGCCAGACAACCTAACAGTATACCAGTTAATCGGTGCAGCCTGGTTAGAGCAGGAAAATTCCGAAGAAGCCATTAAAGTGTTCCAAAAAGCAGCGGAAATTGCTCCGAACGAAACCCGTATCCAACTAAGTTTGGGCACAGCTTGGTTGATACATGGAGATGAGATGGCTGGACTGGCGGCTTTTGAAAAAGCGGTGAAATTAGCCCCTCGTAATCCTGAAATTCACCTCCAAATCGGTCAAATTCTGGAATCGAGAGGGAATTTATCCAGGGCCCTCAAAGCATTTCGGCGAGCAGCTTCTGCCCAACCTGATTTAGTAGAAGCACAGGAGTACATCGGGAAAATTCTTCTGACCCAAGAACAATATGTACCAGCAGTAGTGACCTATAGACGTTTGATTGAACTGGCTCCAGAAAATGCCCAAGCTCACTATAACCTAGCAGTAGCCTTAAAAAAACGTTCTCGCGTCACCGAAGCTCTCACTGCTATCGAAAAAGCCCTAGAACTTTACCAGACTCAACGGGATAACGAAGGGATTGAGCAGACCGAGTCTCTGCTTAAGCAACTGCAAGAGTTTCTTTAAGGATCAGCACAGATCCAAATCTTTTGGATCTATCCCTTTAGCTTTTAATTGCGACCGCAATGCTTTCATACGACTTCTTTCTTGGGCCAAGGTTTTTTGAGCTTGGTTTAAAGCTTCCTGTGCTTCTTCTAAAGCTTCCTCTGCTTGCTCTGCCCGTTGACGTTCTTGTTCTGCCTGTTGTTGAGCCCTATCTTTGAGCTCACTAATTTCCAAATAGCTAGCAAACCGCTGTCCATTTGGAGAATAAAGCACTAATTCCGACTCTACTAACTCAAAGGTAATTGCTAAACGGGGACTAACCCAACCTACCATCTGAGGGATGGGTTCTAAGGTTTCTCCTGAACGCAACCAGCCTTTTAGTTTTATCCGATTTGGGTCAAAAAGATAGTACTCTTCTACTTCATGGCTCTGATAAAACTTGAGTTTATCCTCTTCTAATTCTTTGATAGTGTTAGTTTCTGATGCAATTTCAAACACCACCTGGGGATTAAGATTATCTTCAACCCAGGTCTTGTAGGAACGCCGATGCCCTTTCGGTCTACCGACAACCACCATCACATCCGGTGCTTGGTTAATTTTTGGTTTTCCTTGTACTGGATACCACAACAAATCCCCAGCGACGAAAACATTGGGGTCATCCTTGAATCGGACTTCTAGGCCATACTTAATGGTGGTAATTAGTTCAAATTGAAGAGTATTGTCCACCAAAGGTTTGCCGTCACTTTCCGGATATAAGATGTCATCGGTGGTCGGCTGTAGCGGCTGAACCATTGGAAAAACTGTTACCTGAGCTGATAAGCCTATTTTATCTTATCTAGGGTTTGTATATGGGTTGTAAACACAGTAATTGCCATAAAAGGCTTGCATAAAAGAGGCAAAAGGCAAGAGCTCCGGAGTTTTATTGGAGAAAAAAAAAAGACCATTACAGTTTACATATCATTTATAACCCCTATACCAACGGTTTCAGAGATCAAAAACCGAAACTATCAATCCGCACGATTTTCGTAAATTTTTGTTAAAAATAACCTAAAAATTCCGTAAACTGCCTGGCTTTCCCTGGAAAATAAATAATAATCTAGAGGTAAAGTTCCTTGACTGCTATAGGTACTCCAGACAACTAGCTAGTTGTGCAGAGGCGGACAGATGAATAATCAGCAAAGTAAGCCCTCAACCAGAGGGCTAGGGATATTGCCCTTAACTGAGGGAGCCATAACCCTAGTGGGATGGATGGTGATGGCTTTTTCGGGAAATTATGCCCTAGCCCAGATTAGCCCTGATCAAACTTTGGGTAATGAATCTTCAGTGGTAACACCAAATCTAAGTATTAGGGGAGAGCCAGGGGACTTGATTGAAGGGGGAGCAGCGCGAGGTAGTAACCTGTTCCACAGCTTTCAAGATTTTAATGTTGGTCAGCTACAGCGGGTTTACTTTGCCAATCCAGCTGGAATCGAGAACATTCTCTCTCGGGTGACCGGGAGTAATATCTCCAACATTCTAGGCACTCTTGGTGTCGATGGTGGAGCGAATCTGTTTTTACTCAATCCCAATGGCATCGTGTTTGGCCAGAATGCCAGGTTAGATGTGGCAGGTTCCTTTGTCGCCAGTACAGCCAATAGTTTAGTGTTCAACAACGGTACAGAATTCAGTGCCACCAATCCACAAGCCCCCCCTTTATTGAGTATTAATATTACTCCGGGATTGCAGTATGGCTTGAATCACCCCAAACCCATAATCACTAACGGTGGTTATTTAGTAGTCGGGCAAGACCTCACCCTAGCTGCTGGTCAGCTTGACTTACAAGGTCAACTAATTGCTGGGGGAGATGTGACACTCCATGGAGAAGATACAGTTCAAATACGCGATAGTATCGGGCGACCATTTATTGCCGCTGCTGGCGGTAAGTTATTGATTCAGGGCAATCAAGGGGTGGATATATTTGCCTTGAACCATCCAGACAGTGGTCTGTTTTCCGGTGGGGATCTGGTTTTGCGATCGCAAAATACTGTCGCAGGTGATGCCCACTATTGGAGTGGTGGCAGTTTCCGGATTGAACAGCTCGATGGCAGTCTCGGAGATTTATTTAGTCCCGATGACCCGATTATTCGCTCAGTTGGGGATGTTAGTTTCAACAGCTATCTAGGCACCTCCCTACATATTGTGGCAGGGGGAGCGGTAGAGATCGGCTCTGTGATCATTACAGGCTCAGAAACAGGTACAGAAGGAATAGACTTTATTTCCGAAGCCATTACCTTATCTAATGGCACAGTAGTGAATATTAACGGTCAGACTGAACCGACTCTTGATATTCGTGCTGGAGTAGATCCGAATCAAGTTGATCCCCGTGGACTTACAGGCAAGCAATTCCGTGACATTTTCAATGGGAATATCTTTTTTGGCAGACCCACTATTACAGATAGTGCTACGAGTGCAGATATTAAAATCGGCACTATCGCTTTTACTAATCTCAATGATCTGTTGGCAGGAACCGTTTTACTAACCAATCAGTACAAGCCTAATCCCTTACTAGCAGGAGATATTGAAGTTTCAGCTACTCTAGATTTTTTAGCGCCAAATCTAGCCATTCAGAACGGTGAACTATCCAAAGGAGGGTCAGTTACTATCGATTCTCGCGGTAGCATTACTCTCAACGGTATAGTAAATACCATTGCTATTCCAAATAATGATGCGTCTAACCCTTTCTCTGGCAATGGGGGTGATGTCACGTTTTTGGCCAATGAGAACATCACCCTCAATCCAGGTTCTTTCATTGCTTCTGCTGGAATAGTGGGTGGTAATATCACCCTCAACAGCGGTAGCAACTTTTTGCTGGATGACTCTGGTGTTGTTACTGTTACAACTGGGGCAGGTGTAGGAGGAAATTTAATTGTCAATGCCCCTGAGTCAGTGACATTAATTAATAGAGAAGGGTCAGGCTTCAAAAATTTAGGGAATTTGGTCAACGAGTTTACCAATTCAGACTTGGTAGAACAGCTCCTAGGTTTCGAGGGGTCTGGCTTGGCAACGGTTACAATTGGACCAGGGAATTCTGGGGACTTAACTATTGACACCAGAACCTTGAGTATCCAAAACCAAGCATCACAGAATCAAGAATCACCTAGTTATGCTGGAGCTACTACTATCGCTTTAGGTGGTAGTCGTGGCAAGAGTGGAAATTTAACTGTTAACGCTGAGTCGGTAGAAATTGTTGGCAACGAAACGGGTCCATTTATCCCTACTCCTAACGAACGACTAGCTTTGACGATCACAGATATTCCCACCGGGTTGACCACTGCTACTATCGGTAGTGGTCAGGGAGGGGACTTAACCATTAATACCCAACGTTTAACAATTCAGAATGGAGCTGGAGTAACCACAGGAACTGTTGCCAGAAGCCTAGAAAACCCAGGGGATGGGGGAAATTTAACCATAAATGCTACTGAGTCAGTGACATTGTCTGGTAAGGCGGCTTTGGCTACCGGTACCTTGAACTCATCTCAGGCAGGTAAGTTGGAGGTCAAAACACCCACATTGACTCTCGGGGATGGAGCGGTGATTGCTTCTGATACCATTGGTTCAGGGAATGCTGGGGACTTAACGATTAACACCGAGCAACTGTTAGTACGTGATGGCTCCAGAATTGGCGCAGCAACAGGAAATAGTGGTACGGGAGCCAATATAACAGTCATCGCTTCGGACTTAGTCGAGTTAGTTGGTACTGCTGTCGATGATCAGAATAATGTAGTTCCTAGTGGTATATTCGCTAACTCTCAATTCATTGACATTGAAAATGTTACAAATGAACTTGGCGATGCTGGGAATATTAACATTGATACAGAAAATTTGATTGTTGGGGATGGGGCAGTTGTATTGAGTTCTACCGAAGGCGCTGGGGCTGGTGGGACGATAACTATTGATGTTAATACTCTCGAAATTACTACTGGTGGACAACTTCGCACCACTGCCTTTGGGGATGGTGGGGCTGGTGACATTATCCTGAATATCGATAACAGGGTGCTGATCTCAAATCCCAATAGCGGACTGTTAGCAGAGACTGAAGGCGCTGGGGCTGGTGGAACGATCACGATTAATACTCCAGAGCTGACACTCCAGGATCAAGGACAGATTTCTGCATTTACCTCTGGTACAGGAACTTCTGGAAACATTTTTGTTGAGAATGCTGACTCTGTCGAGCTTGCCGACAACAGCTCAATTTCAACGGAGGTAAAGGCTGGTGCAGAGGTAAACGCTAGCCCAGGGGAGGAAGTGGGTACGATTGATATTCAGACGGGTACGCTTACTTTAACCAATGGCTCTGACATAACTGCCAGTACCTCTGGGAAAGGGGATGCCGGTAGTATCTTTATAAAAGATGCTCAACAGGTTAACCTTGATCTCAATAGTTCGATATCCACAGCAGTAAATACTGAAGCAGTTGGCAATGGTGGGGATGTCGATATTGAAACCAAGTCTCTATCTCTAGATAACACCTCGGAAATTGAAGCAAGTACTGCCGGTACCGGAGATGCAGGTAGTATCACAATCCCAGATGCCCAGGAGGTTAACCTTGATCGGAATAGTTCGATATCCACAGCAGTAAATACTGGTGCAGTTGCCCAAAAAGACAGCAATATTGCGATTAAAACGCGATCGCTTACTTTAAACAATGACTCTGACATAACTGCCAGCACCTCTGGGATAGGGAATGCCGGTAGTATCACCATACAAGAGGCTCAACAGGTTGACCTGAATCGGAATAGTTCCATATCGACAGCAGTAAACTTTGGTGCA
>NZ_JAAHHU010000870.1:0-2044 GCF_010672095.1 Moorena sp. SIO3I6
CTTGCATCTTATGTTATTTCCGGATAATCACCATTAATCAAAATCTCCTCATCTCCCCATCTCCCCATCTCCCCATCTCCCCATCTCACCATCTGCATGCTTAGTCCTACTTTTAAGAATTGGTATATAGCAGAGAAAGAGTTGGTTAGGACAAAAGTCGCAAAGCATTATCGATAGCATTCTGTAAACCATCAAATTGATCAAGAGTTTTTCTCAAATGGTGTTTGAGTCTTGCCCAAAATTTCTCAATTTTATTAAGATCAGGTGAATAAGGGGGCAAAAATACCAGTTCACATCCTGCCATTTCAATTAATTTTTTGATCTGAGCCGATTTGTGAAAACTCGCCTGATCCATAATCACTATTTGTCCAGGTAATAACTCGGGTACTAGGAAAAATTCTACCCACATCTTAATTAGTTCAGTGTTGCAGTATCCAGTAAAAGTTATCGGAGCAATTATTTGACGACAACATGAAGCAGCTACCAGGCTTATGCGTTCTGTTTTATGTCCCAATTTTAGATCGTAGTATCGTTGATATTTCTCACACCAACCGTAGGGATAATCTTCTGTATCATCGACTCCTGCTTCATCGACGTAAACGAATCTCTGGTAAGCATATTGACTGATATAGTTAAGAAACTCGGCTCGTTGTTCATCATTTCTTTCTCTGTACCCGTAAGTTTTTTTTTTCTCGTAAAACCAATGCGCTTTAAAGCTTTACCTATAGTAATACGACTAATTTTTTCTGGCCATTTTTCGGCCATCTGTTGTTGAGTTCTGCCACCATTTATGCACGCAAATTGGCGAAATTCCTCTAAGTTTTGAATTTTTGGGGCAGGTCCTCTACTATAGTTTCGCTTTGCTTTAAAGCTTCCCGTTTCAGCCCTGGCTTTTAGCCACAAGTCTAATGTATTTCGACTAATACCCAACATTCGGCAGATATGGCTTTTTTTCTCACCACGATCTACGGCGGCAATCGCCTTTTCTCTAAAATCATCGCTATAGGGTGATGGCATTTGTCCTCCTTACTAACGGGAGCAGGTCTTGGGTTGCAGAACAGATCAAGTATGTACCATATGAGCTTGCTTATACCCATGAGGGGACTAGAGATTTAGTACTAATGTTGCTGCATAAGTGACATCCTCCCCTTACTAACTTACGCGCCTCCTCTATTATGTCCTAACTATCCCTTTCTTTGCTATATTAGCTGCATGAGTAGTAAAGGAGGTGGGCTTGAGCGGTAAGCTAATTGTTTTCGAGGGAGTGGAAGGTGGTGGTAAAACTACCCAACTACAGCGATGCTCAAATTGGCTTCGAGCTGGTGGCTTACAAGACTGTCTAGGTAATGTTTGTTTGGGAAATCAAACCATGCCCGTTGTAGTCACAAGAGAACCAGGGGGAACATTATTAGGCGCTAAGGTTCGCCAACTGCTACTGGATAGAGATTCCTCACCCATTCACCCTCGGGCTGAACTTTTACTCTATGCTGCTGATCGGGCTGAACATGTTGAAGAGTTGATTAAGCCACAGTTGGTCAACGGAGCAATTATTTTATGCGATCGCTACACAGATTCGACAATTGCCTACCAGGGTTATGGGCGAGGTATTGACTTGAAATTGATTGAGCAGCTTAATCAAATTGCTACCGGTGGACTCGAAAGTGACCTCACCCTGTGGCTAGATATTGATGCGGAAATTGGTCTGGAACGGGCGCGACAGCGGGGAACCGTTGACCGCATGGAGCAAGCTGACTTAGCATTTCACCGACGAGTGCAGCAGGGATTTCAGCAGTTGTATCAACAAAATCCCCATCGGATTGTTCGGGTAGATGCTAGCTACAGTGAGGAGGAAGTCCATAATTCCATTCAGAAGATTTTGCGTGAACGGTTTAAATCATGGTTCCAGGAGCATTCGATTTTATCCTAGGGCAAGACCAAGCGATCGCATTATTGCACGGAGCAATTACAACCAACCGCATTGCCCCTGCCTACCTGTTTGCCGGTCCATCTGGGGTGGGGCGGAGTCTGGTAGCACGGGCTTTTA
>NZ_JAAHHU010000871.1:0-2043 GCF_010672095.1 Moorena sp. SIO3I6
TTAAATAAAACTTAAATTAATTAACCTATCTACACCTGTATGGTAGAGACTTACTCTCGGAGCATGTAGATAGATTACGTCTAGCTTCTTCCCAAAAGCTAAAAACTTTCTGTAAGATAGCAGAATCGGTTTTTATTTGTGATAAAAGCACCGTTTTAAGTTTTACTAGCTCTCAATCAAGCTAATTTAGAAGATTTTTGGAGGACTATGATATGCGGATAGCTCAAGTTTCCCCCTTATGGGAGAGAGTTCCCCCACCAGGCTATGGTGGTATCGAACTAGTTGTGAGCCAACTCACTGATGAATTAGTTCGTCGTGGTCACGATGTCACCCTATTTGCCTCTGGAGATTCCATCACTATCGCTAAACTAAAGTCTGTGGCTCCTCAGGCGTTGCGCCTTGACCCCTCCGTAGAGGCACCAATAGTTTACGAACTACTGCAACTGGCTCAGATTGGCGAGGTGGCTGATGAGTTTGACCTAATTCACTTTCACACAGGGATGATTACCTTTCCGGTGATTGACTTGTATAAGACCCCTGTGGTTCATACCATGCATGGTCGCTTCGGCAATGATATTAGCAAGGCTTATGCGCGATACAGCCACATACCCCATATTAGCATCAGTAATCATCAGCGGTCATCCGGACCAGAGATGAATTATGTTGCTACGGTTTACAATGGTGTTAAAATAAAAGATTATCCGTTCAATCCAAAAGCAGCCGATGACCCCCCCTACTTAGGGTTTTTGGGTCGTTTGTCAAAGGAGAAAGGCCCTCATCATGCGATCAGAATTGCCCGTGAAACTGGCTGGAACTTGAAAATGGCGGGCAAGCTTGATGTAGTTGACCGGGAATTCTTCGAACAAGAAATTGCTCCGGAAATCGACGGTAAACAAATTCAATACTTGGGTGAAGTGAGCCACGAAGAGAAGGTGGAATTATTATCCAAAGCCAGCCTGACCCTCTTTCCGATTATCTGGCCCGAACCTTTTGGTTTGGTAATGATTGAGTCAATGTGTGTTGGCACTCCAGTGATTGCCACGAACTTTGGCGCTGTACCGGAGGTGGTGGCCGACAAGAGAACTGGCATAATCTGTGCCAATCCTGAGGACATGATAGCTGCCATTCCAGAAGCTCTTAAACTCTCTCGCGAAGAGTGCCGTAAGTATGTGGAAGAGACCTTCAGTGTTCCCAATATGGTTGATGGCTATGAAGCAGCTTATCAGAAAGTGCTAGAACAGCATAAGTAAGCTAATCCCAAAACTTCAGCTCCTGTCAGTGCAGTTTAATCGTTTAGATCAGCGCTTTTCGCCTTTTCCAGATAATTATAGGAAATCGGGACACAAAACTCCCCATATTCATGGGGCAGATGTAGCCCACCACGGCACTTTTAAGTGCGGTGAATCTGTTACTATGAAAACGTGAAGGCCAGTAGGAACAACCATATACAGTTTTGAAAGAATCTAGTTCAATCTAGTTAAGGAAAAATCCCTGCGAACCAGATCACTACTAGCTCGACTAGCCTACCTATAGGTGGCAAGCAATGGTAGTAATTCACTCCAAACATAAACACGAAATAGAGAAGTCCTGAGTTGCTAAGTTCATTGAGTTCTGAATAAGAAACAATGACAGCAAATGATTTATCTTAAACTGATTTATTTTAATCGGCACTTGCTACTCAGTACTCAGGACTATAACTAAAAAAATATGGCTGGGTGAATTAGACTTCACCCAGCCAATTTAGTTCCAAATATTTAGTTTCGAATACCCTAACAAGGAATTAAACGATTCCCTGCCAATTGTTTGTGGAGGTTGCTCCAGTGTACGCCTTCGAGACTGGGTAACACCAGGTGAGCTGCTCCAACTCGTTCAACTGGACCAAGTCCTACAGCCCACATACCAGCAGCTAGAGCGGCTTCGACACCAGATCCGGCATCTTCTACTACTACACAATAAGCGGGTTCCAATCCCAACTGCTGTGCTGCGTGCAAGAACAGATCTGGTGCTGGCTTAGAGCGGGTGACACTGTAGCCGTCAGAAATA
>NZ_JAAHHU010000872.1:0-2041 GCF_010672095.1 Moorena sp. SIO3I6
ACTCTTCCGAAGCGGTTGGGGAAAGAATCCATAAACGAGGCAGTTCTGTCACCCTAACTTGGGCATTAGTGCGCTTAGCCTGACGGAAAACTTGACCATGAACCTGAATCAGTTTACCGATACAACTGAGCACCTCAAATTTAGTGACTGGGTTGCGGAACGGTTCAAATATGGCAGGGGTTGTGGCCAGTTTTCCGAGTAATCCCAGGCTTTGTCCATTGGTGGTTAGTGGCTGGGATGGCAAAAAGTAAACATCAATTTCTTGAACTTCCCCAGGCACTTTCCAGCTCGTTTCTACCTTCCCCAGGGGGTCGAGGAGTTCTTTCAGACATTGTTTGGCAAATTGGTCATGGACGTTTCTGGTCATGGAACAGCCTCAGGACTATTGATTTAATTAGTATTTAATTACGAGTTAAGTAATAAGCGGATGATCGAGCTAGTCAACCGGCACGACATTGGGGATTAATAACCTAATTTCCCTCTCCAAATCGAGTCAATAATTCTAGTCGAGACAATTGTAAGAGTAGGGGGATAAATTCTTCTGGAGAGAGTGCCATCAATGGCTCAATAATGTCGAGCAGTTCCTGGTCTAGTTCACCAAAACGGCTACGCAATAAGTAGGTGACCATACTACGACGTTCGTTTTGCCTACCTTGGACTAGTCCTTCTTGTTTGCCCTCGACTAGTCCCTCTTGTTTGCCTTGCACTATTCCTTCTTGTTTGCCTTGCACTATTCCTTCTTGTTTACCTTGCACTATTCCCTCTTGTCTGCCAAGCTCGGTAGCCAATTCCAGTCGTTGTTGATATATCTGAGATAATTGCATGATTAACTCCCGGTCATCTTCCTCAAGGTTTTGATTTTGTTTGATACGTGCCTCTAAGATGGCGAGCATGTCATATACTAATTCTAGGATATTGTCTTTGTGCTGACTCCCGTTCGGTAGGGATTTCAATTCTTCAATCGCTTGCTGTTGCACTCTACCTCTACCAAGAATTCTCAACCATAAGGTTTCCGGGGTCACTGGTAGTTGGTGAATCGCCACAATGGCCGTATACAAGGATTTCCCCAGAAAGTACATCCCCCTGGGATAATTAACTAGATCTGCTTGGAAATTGAAGCTTTCTAAAAACTCTTCGGAAGCGGTTGGGGAGAGAATCCATAAACGAGGCAGTTCTATCACCCTAACTTGGGCATTAGTTCGCTTAGCCTGACGGAAAACTTGACCATGAACCTGGATCAGTTTACCGATACAACTGAGCACCTCAAATTTAGTAACTGGGTTGCGGAACGGTTCAAATATGGCAGGGGTTGTGGCCAGTTTTCCGAGTAATCCCAGGCTTTGTCCATTGGTGGTTAGTGGCTGAGATGGCAAAAAGTAAACATCAATTTCTTGAACTTCCCCAGGCACTTTCCAGCTGGTTTCTACTTTCCCCAGGGGGTCGAGGAGTTCTTTAAGACATTGTTTGGCAAATTGGTCATGGACGTTTCTGGTCATGGAGCACTCTAAAGACTATAGGAAAGGAAAGAGGGAATAGGGAATAGGGAATAGGGAGTAGGGAGTAGGGAGTAGGGAGTAGGGAGTAGGGAGTAGGGAGTAGGATAAAATTAGCTGTAATTCATAATTATAGCCGATAATTATTCATTTTAAAATAAAATTTTAATCAAAAAAAACGGTGATAATTTTTTAAAAAATGACCATAAAAATCAAGGCTTATTTAGCATCATTACAAAAACTTATCCGATTTATTTCCTACTCTTCCCTGTTCCCTGTTCCCTGTTCCCTGTTCCCTGTTCCCTATTATTTATAAGTATTCAACCGAAAATGATATAAAATAGAGTGGGTGCATAATGCCAGCTAGGATGAACGGTTCTATGTTCCAACCGCAGCTTGGTACAGAATAGGGAAAAAACTCGTAACTTCTCAATAACCGCTGTGGGGTGAAAGAGATAGGTATAGAGTTAGCCCCCTTGTCAAGAGTGCATAAATCTGGTTAAACAAAGGTATGCTAGAAAACTCTGTGCAAGTAAAAAATGAGCAAC
>NZ_JAAHHU010000873.1:0-2040 GCF_010672095.1 Moorena sp. SIO3I6
GGTTTATGGCTGCGGCTATAGGAGTTGGGGTGTTAGGAGTCTATATTTGTGAACGTTGGCAGTCCCAGGTATTCCTGAAGACCTCTAGTCTCTGGGCTTTAGTGTTGTGCCTTATGGTCGGTTTATTGCTCAAGTCCCAACTTCCCATCCCTTTTGGGTTAGTTGGGTTTTCCATGAATGCTGTGATTGGAGTAATCCTAGGGGTCTTTTGGAAAGGTCGTCCTTACTGGCGTTATTGGCATTAAAAACGCTATGGGCGAGCATTAAGCCGCTACGGGAACGCATCAACGGGTACTATAGCAATCCACTATAATTCATCAAATTATTGCAGTGGGTAAATCTTGCCTGCACTAAAGTCCCTGGTTTTTGTTGCTTAAAAACAATCGCTAATTTTGCTACTAATCTTGGACTTTGGATAAAATAGTACCCTCAAAGGGTACTGTCACTATCTAAGGGGACCTTTGACAATAGATTTGTTAGCCCATTGTTTTGAGTAGAAACAAAAGGGAAAACATCAAATTTTGTCCAAAGTCCAAGCAGAATAAAAACAGAAATGTTTACCCCCGATCCCACAGATTTGGTAGCTGAGTATTTATTTGAAACTCCAACTGACACGGGAGTGATCAGGAACACAGCTAATCCTGGAACCTTTGATGGTATGATCCAACACGATCCGGATGCCCATCCGTTGGCTCCCTCAGCGGATGTCCCGCCAGGGTTTGTTGGTTCAGCATCCCTGAACTATAACGTTCTCAGACGCTTATCTGATAGCGGCGAATCCCCGCAAATGTCCTTTGCACAATACGTTGAGGTTCCCAATTTCCCAGATCTGGCTAACCTGACCGTCGAAACTTGGGTTAAGGTTGATTACATCAAAGCAAACCCAGCCTTTACCGATCCTCCCCAGGGTACTTACCCTGATGGAGAAGTTGGTTTTGGAGCCTGCCCACAGCCCATATGCAAAGCATTTTCCTGGTATCTTTTCCTGAGTACTCTACAAACGGATCGCAACCTGATTCTGACTATCATCCCCAACAATGTCACCCAAGGATTACCGAAGGAAGCAGACGAAACCAGCGGCAGTGGTGGTGTAGTCAGTGAGGATATCGTCCATGGTGGTCAATGGACCCATCTGGCTGCAACCTTTGGTGAAGTGGCTTCCGGTAGGTTTATCATGCAGACCTACATTAATGGCATCCAAAGCCACATCGAAGAAGTTCGAGACTTTAACGGCAACATCCGTCGGATTCCCAATCAGACCGACAACCCGATAGCACCTTCCCCTGGTAGACCCCTACGGCTGGGTCAATTCCGTGATATTCAAGGCAACCTTGACTATCAGTACTCCGGACTTTTGGCTGGTGTGCGAATTTACAGTCGGGCTTTGACTCAGGAACAGATTCAAGCTGATTACAGGCATGACATCTGTTCAGGTACAGGACCATTAGGGAAAGAAATCTTCAGACTGGGCTTACTTAGTCTATGGCTGTTGAAGTCTACTTAATTGGGGTCAGAGGAATGTAGAATTTAGAATTTAGAATCAAGAATGAAGAATGAAGAATGAAGAATGAAGAATAAAGAATTTTAAATTCTACCTTCGCCGATTCTCAATTCTATTAAATTCTCAATTCTACATTCTCAATTCTACATTCTCAATTCTACCAACTTTCCATGGCACTACTTTTGAGTGCGACACCTAAGCGAATTTTACTTATCCCTAAACTGGTTCAACCAATTGATCAAATCAACCTCGGTTTGAAAATCTAACAACGCTTCTCCTAAATCCTCCAACTGGTCAAAGGATAATTGTTCAATTTGATTGTGTAATTGGGGATTTATCTGACCTAGGCGACGGTTAATTTGACGGATAATTAAATTAAGCTCATTGCGCTTTCCTTGCTCTAATCCCTGTTCTAATCCTTGACGAATAATTCGTTGATAAACTACTGACTCTTGCATCATATCCTCCCGAAAATAGGCTTGAATTAAATGAAGAATTTAGAATGAAGAATTTAGAATGTAGAATTTATAGCAACCGAA
>NZ_JAAHHU010000874.1:0-2015 GCF_010672095.1 Moorena sp. SIO3I6
TTCCGGAAGCTATGGTGCCTGGAGTTCAGACGTGTCCTCTTTCGATATGTTAAGTAGGTGGGCATAAATAAACGTTAAAACTAAAAATCCGAAAATGAAGCTGAAACCCTTTATTACAGAGGTTTTCAGCATTTTGAATTTCACTCGCTATTTTACGGATAATTAAGCCCACCTACTTAGTCAAATTAATCTCCTGAAAGATAGGTATTAGGATTTTTGTTTTAGGAGTTAGGGGTTTGGTGTTTGGTGTTTGGTGTTTGGTGTTTGGTGTTTGGTGTTTGGTGTTTGGTGTTTGGTGTTTGGTTAATGAGTAATGGTTTTAGTACTTAATGCCTGGGTTAATACCTAAGATCTAAAGTCCACAGCCTAGGGCCTAGGATTTTTGAGTAATTTATTATTGTGCTTGTCTTGATGATTAACACCTATTGAGTATTTTTGATGGTTGAGAGGATGAGGTTTTATTCCGATTACCTAAGTTATAGTTTTGTTTGATTAACCGATTGTAAGTGCGATAGGGCATATATTGCAAAGGATTGTAGCCAGAAAACCGTAATATCAATACACAAGCCCAGGAATACTTGCCAGAAATTATTGCTTCTATAACTTGATTTAATTGTTCAGTACTCATAAATCTATATAAAGGTAGATGCAACTAAGCAAAGGGTTTAATTCACTGTAACAACTCCTAAGCAACTTGTGCTAGGTGAAGTTCTGAAATGATAGCAGATGGTAAGATTACCGATCCTGCTGTGTATAAATCTATTCTTTAGACCATAGGTTTACGTTTAGGTTTGCGTTCAGGTTTGATTTAGTATGATTTATGTATATTTATGTATACTTTTTTTTTGAGGTATATGAGCATTCCAAAAATGTTATAATTACTCATTAACAACGAAATAAAAAGCACAGTAAAACTGCCATGAATCTTGACAAAATCTCTGGCAGTTAACTTATTGGATATCACTGATTAAGAGCCCTTATGTAGATAGTATGCTTAATACCCCCCCAATCTCTTATCGCCTTACTGGGCAAAGATTTGACTTGATCAACAGATTTTTTACTTTGAAAGCAATGCCCAGTAAATATTTGATCACAAATTAACTAAATAGGGCGCATAAACTTGTGATTAAGAGCCTGATTAAGTTGTAGAGATTAGTTGACTTTAGTGGGCTTATCTACGTCAATCGTTTTAATAACCACAAGCTGGTTTGTGTTCCTTGACATTAAGTTAATCAGTATAAATAACTAATCAGATAATTCCAATTTCTGTGTAGGCTTGTTATAAATACATACTGTTTCGTAGTAATCGCTAATCGGTAATTCCTTGGTCAATTCCCAATTACCAGTAAATCATCTTTAGCCTTAATAACTGAAAATGGTATAATAGTTAAGATTGACTGTCCTTGATGTTCACTCCTGATGAGCACGTTGACAAAGCGATGCAGTCGCTCATAGGGGGGACTTCAATGAGCGACTGCATCAAGACATCAACTATCTTTGATTGCAACTTATACCAAGTTTACTTAAAATTAATACTTAAAATTAATACTTAAAATTAATACTTAAAATTAATCAGTAGTAACTGCTTACCCTATTAATCATTAACCCCATCACCCGTCATCTGTTAAAAGGGTAATATCTTTTCTGGAAGCGCAACTTAGTGTCAGGATTAGGTATAGCAGGTGTTAGAAGTCTTAGCCGGATAATTTCTTAGTAACTTATTCAGCTGAAGTTGAGGCGTTGAAATAGGTGTTGCTGGCAGACCCAACAGACAATCTAGATTGTCTGGTGAGACTGTTACAAACTCTAAACCAGCTCTATAGTTTCCTAGAGAATTTCCTTTAGAACCTTTGCACCACATGACTTTAACTGTAGCAGTAACTGTGTGATTTTGTGGCAAGAAAAACTGTATTTTGATAACTTGACCGACTGGAATAGCTTTTTCACTGTAAATGCTGCAACCTCCTCGACTAATATTAACGACTGGATGACGAGCTGAGAAGAGACCAGCCAAT
>NZ_JAAHHU010000875.1:0-2040 GCF_010672095.1 Moorena sp. SIO3I6
CGTTGTTTTCCTTTTCCTCTCCTTCTGATCCGCCCCCGACCGGTCGGGGGTTGGGGGTGGGGCAGGACCCAAATGTAAAAAACCTACCCTTGTGAGCCCCTAACCCCTCCCAGGAGGGGAACGCAAGAGGCAAGAGGCAAGAGGCAAGAGGCAAGAGGAACCCACCCCTAACCCCTCCCAGGAGCAGGGCTAATTCATTGTGATGAGAGAAAATTAGGGCAGCCATAAACTAGTGTAAACTATCAAAGTCAACTCAATATGGAACTCTCCTTCCTCTCCCTGATGAAAACTAATCTCATCGAAGCGTTAGCCCAGCTCCCAGATTTTCGTGCACAAGCGAGGAAAACGCTATCCTTTGTGGTTAATTTTGCTGCTGGTGATTATGGCAACGATGAGCGATTGTTATGGTTATCGAGCCTTGGAAGATTTTGCTCGTCGTCATCACCAAGCCTTGCTCGAAAACTTAGATTTACCACCAATGGGTTTTCCCTCAGACTCGACGTTTCGGAGGGTAATGATGAGTATTGATTTTACTCAATTAGCCCAAGTTTTGACCAACTGGATTAGGGATGCTGTGCCAACCCAAGAGGGTGATTGGTTAGGAGTTGATGGCAAAAGTATCAAAGGGACAGTGAATAATTATGCTCAAGCTTATCAAGACTTCGTTTCGGTAGTTTCTGTTTTCAGTAGTCGCTGTGGAGTCGCCCTAGCCCTAGAACAATTTCGTAATAAAGAAAGTAGTGAAATTGACGTTGTGCAGTTGCTTTTAGCCAATTTAGGGATAGAAGGAGTAATATTGAGCTTTGATGCTTTACACTGTCAAAAAAAACTGTAAAACTAATTGTCGAAAGTGGAAACGACTATGTGATTGCTGCGAAAGGTAATCAAAAAAATCTCTACAAACAAATCAAACTCAACACTCAAAAAACTCAACCCATAAGTGTTGACATAAGCAGGGAAAAAAGAAGTGACCGTCTCACCACTAGAACTGTATCTGTTTTTGATGACCTCAGAGGCATAAGTGACGAGTGGATTGGTCTAGCATGTCTGGTAAAAGTAGAACGCATCGGTACAAGAGCAGGTAAGCCCTACCAACAACTTGCTTATTATATTAGTAGTAAATGCCTCGATGCCGCACAATTTGCCCAAGGCATTCGTGGTCATTGGGGAATTGAAAATCGTTTACATTGGGTTAAGGACGTGGTACTTGATGAGGATAGTTCTAGGATACAATTTGGTAATGCTCCTGCCAATCTCTCAATGATCCGTAGTTTAGTCATCGCTATCTTACGCTACCACGGTTATTCTTCTATCACCACGGCACTCCGGTCGATTGCTCATGATCTCGAGAAGATTTTGCTGTTGATTGGAACGCAAAAGGTCGTGTCGTAGCCATTTGACGGTGTGCCAAAGCAATCCCTGTCTCACTTATAGCTATGACTTATAGGTTCGCGTACGCGAACCGGTGCAGGAAATTAGCGATTGAGTGCTCACCAACCATTGACTGACAACGACTGACAGCATGATTGATTGATCTTCATCGGTATGTTATGAGAGTTCCATATTGAGCTCACTTTGATAGTTTACGCGAGTTTCTGGCCGCCCTAATTTTCTCTGACCACAATGAATTAGCCCTGCTCCCAGGAGGGGAACGCAAGAGGCAAGAGGCAAGAGGCAAGAGGCAAGAGTGAAAAAATAATGTGTACCTCATAGCTCTGAAAAAGCTAATTTTTGTATAAATGGTAACAGACAAAAAAATGATTAACTTAATTTTGTGTAAACTTTGAATAAATCCCATCGTAAAGCAGTTTTTTTGTTCAAAGTCAACAAAGTTTTCGCTGACTTTAAAGAAATATCAAGGATTTTGGTAAAATTTTATTGTTAGATTCAAGACTTCTGGGTTATTGGTAATTGCTAAAGGAGAAAACTACTAATGTCAGAGCATATTTCGTTTGATGAATTGTTAGGCAAAATGAGCGAAGCCTATGAAGATGCCCAGAGCAAAGTTGAGCAATGTAATGTTTTAGTAATTGGTAAAAC
>NZ_JAAHHU010000876.1:0-2038 GCF_010672095.1 Moorena sp. SIO3I6
TCCCCATCTCCCCACTCCCGATTCCCGACTGCCGATTCCCGATTCCCCTATTGTTACCTACTCTGACTTTGGTTTAACCCTTTAAGGCTAATTGTGAAGGCTTAATAAATCGCTGCAACCCTTAATTTGTAAGCTTTTGATGTAAATAAAATCTGCCATAAAGTGGCACCTACTTAAAAAAAATTGCTGAAATTACACAGGCTTTACACAGGCTTAATAAAATGCGTAACTCAAAAAAAAATGTGAAAAAAGTATTGACGTCTTTTTCTATCCAATTTAAACTACACCTTTTTTAAATTACACCTGCTTAAAAATAAAAAAAATCTTATATAGAAATAAAAATGTGAAAAAAGCATTGACTTATCTTTTTTTTCGATTTTACTCTTGTCACAGAGTACAGATTACACCAAGCTGATTTGGAGAGATAGCATGAAAGAAAAGATCAAGATTCTAGATCTAGAAACAAGACCAAGCCAAGAAACCGACCTCCAAGAGTTGTCAGTTGACGACCTCAATGGGGTGGTTGGAGCTGACAATGTGGAGCGATGTCGGGGGGTTGCGGGGTGCTGCGTTGGTCCTCAGGTTGTGTCCAGCTGACCAAGATGCCTAGCATAGCAAAACATCTCCGTGATGTCAAAAGTCTTTTTTCATGGGCGTCGGCGGTCGATTGGCAGCCAATTTATTGACCGGAAACCCTGGCTAATTATGGGTCTTCGGTTACCTGGTACGGCACCGACCTCTTGCCCTGCGGGAGACTTTTTTGACAAATTTGATTCCTTCTGAGAAACCCCAGCTATCGAGTTGGGGTTTTCTGTTTAAAAACGGGAGTGGGGAATCGGGAATCGGGAATCGGGACGTGTAGAGGAAGCGAGAGAAAATATTGATAACGGGCAAGATGCCCATTCTACAAATATTGATCACGGGCAAGATGCCCATTCCACAAAACTATTAAAATCATCCCCCATTTATACAACACAAAAATTCTCCCCGACTCCCGACTCCCGATTCCCGATTCCCGATTCCCGACTCCCGATTCCCGATTCCCGATTCCCGATTCCCAAAACCTCAAAGCCGTCTTCTAGGACGCCCCAAAGTCGTAATATAAACAACCGCTTCATCAACAGGGATACCCAAAACTTCATTGACCTGGTCATCAAAGAAGCCACCAATACCACTTACTCCTAAACCGAGGTAAATAGCTGCTAGATTGAGCCGCTGTCCTAGATGACCAGCATCCATGTGCAAGTAACGGTAAGCGCGATCGCCTAATCGAGCCACTGCTTTTTGTAAGTCAGCGGTGTGGAACACCACTGCTCTGGCATCTCGACCCAAATCTTGCCCTAAACACAGAAAATGCAATTCTTTACGGAAGTTTTTAAAGCGAATTTGCCGCAATTCTTGAGCCTTAGGGGCGTAATAATAGCAGCCTTCTTCTAGGTCATTTACCCCAGATACTGCTATAAATGTTTCAATTAAACTTAAATCAAAATAATCTGGTGTTCCATCTAACCCTTGCTCAATGTAATGCTGAGGTTGGTAGGTAAAATCTAGAAGAGCTTTTAGCTCCTCCAAGGTCAGATTAGCTGCACTATAAGCTCGGGTAGAGCGTCGTTTTAGAATAGTATCTAAACATGCTTTCGGAGCATTACCTGACTTGGTTAACTCTCCCCAATCTATGGGGTTTGTAGCCGTTGAAACTTTATCACAAAACGGAAAATTGTACTTGTCTTCTAACTGCTGGTCAATTTCTGTACTCTTTACAGTATTATCCTTAGCTTTCCAATCACCACCCTCTTTAATTTCCGTAGCGCGGTGCAAATAACCTAATAATTCCCCATCTGGAATGTCTGGGTAATTAACCTCAGTAGGAGATGGCAACACAGTTGGGGCGATGGGCAAGTTTTGTTCAACTTTGAGCTGATCGGCCAGGGGAATTACTGCGATCGCTCCTTCTTGTTCCAGGTCTAGATAAAGCAGTTCATTAACGTTTTCATCGGCAAACCCACCAATTAGATGAGGCCGGTAATCACTCAAAGCA
>NZ_JAAHHU010000877.1:0-2036 GCF_010672095.1 Moorena sp. SIO3I6
AAGACTACTTCGACTTCCTAGCCTCTGACGACATTCGCATCAAAGGTAGCCGCATTGGTATCGAAAGCGTCCTCTACGAATATATCTACCGCGCCAGAACCCCTGAAGAAATTACCCAACAATTTGACACCATTACCTTAGAACAGGTTCATGCCACTATTCTCTACTATCTACACAACAAAGAAGAGGTCAGCGCTTACTTAGCTGACTGGCTAGAGTTTTGCCGCCAACAACGAGAAGAACAAAAACAGAATCCTTCTCCTGCACGACAGAGGTTCCGGCAATTGAAAGCAGAAGCCGCTCTGGAGCGAGAGTCATCCCAAGCGAAGAGCGCTGTATGACGATCCAATATTTACTGGACGAGCATATCGCCTCCCTTTACCGAACCCAACTGATGCGCCAAGCACCAGAACTTATTGTCAGAAGGATCGGCGATCCAGGCGCTCCTCCTAAAGGAACTCTCGATCCAGAGATTTTAATCTGGTGTGAGATTCATGATTTTATTTTAGTAACAAACAATCGGAAATCTATGCCTAAACATTTAGTAGACCATCTCGCAGAGAGTCGGCACGTACCGGGGATTTTTGTAATCGATCCATCCAATCATATTGGAGAAACCCTCGCAGAGCTAATCATTATTGCTGGAGCTTCCTTTCCCAAGGAATATCAAGACCGAATTGAATACTTACCCTTGAGCGAATAAAAAAACAACAGTGTAACGCACCTGAATGCTTACAGAATTTTAAATTAACATCCAAGGTGATAAATTAATGTAAGTATTAGGGTGAATACTGACGATCGTACTTATGAGGTACAGTCGATTTTCTTCCCCCTACTCTCTACTCCCTACTCCCTACTCAAAATTACCATCAACCATTACCCTCCAATCGCCACAATAACCATCCTCCTGCTCCGAAACCGAATAAATTAGGTAACCAGGCGGCTACAACTGGGGAGAGAATTCCCGCTATACCAAAACCTCCGATCACAAAGCTCAGTAAGTAGTAGCCAAAAATTACGATTAAACAGACCCCAAAGCTAGTCCCTTTACTAATTCGTTTAGGTCGAATACTCATGCTTGCTCCCACTAAGCCAAAGATTATACAAATGAATGGAAAAGCAATTTTTTGTTGCATCCGCACTTGCAGCATCCGGAGTTTTTTGCGATCGCCAGCTCCCTTAAGCAAGTTAATCATTTCTATGGCTTGAATAATATTCATCTCATAAGGGTCACGGGCTTTAGTGACTAAATCAAGGGGTGCTCTAGGAAATGGGATTTGTTGATGATCAAAGGTCACTATTTTCTGGAAAGAGGTATTAGGACTAATAAAATAAATTGACCCATGGAAAAAATCCCAGGTATTTTGCTTAGAGTTCCAAAGGGCTGATTCCGATAGAATAATTTTCTTCAACTTACCCAGATTAGACCACTCCAAGACAGTCAGATCTTTCATTCTCTGACCATCAAATCCATTGGCGTAGAATAAGCGTTTGATTGTCTGAGTAGTTGTGCCATTGGTTTGGGTAAAAGTCTGATACTCTGGATACAGAATACCGTTTTCCTCGAAAGAGGGTTTTTCCTGATTAAGAGCTTTTTCTAATGTTATAGTTGCCTGGTAGTTAGCCGCTGGAACAATTAATTCATTGAAGAGGAAAGTTATCCCCGTGACCACTAGGCTGAGCACCAGAGCAGGGGCAACTAGTCGATATAAACTCACACCGCAGCTGCGCAGGGCAATTAACTCACTGTCATTACTCAAGCGAGAATATGCTATTAGTGTCGCCAGCAGTACTGATATGGGTAAGGCATAGGACATAAACTCAGGAAACTTTAAGAGCACGACTTGGGCAGCAATTGTCCAAGATAGTCCTAACTCAGTGATTTTGACTACCATATCAAACAGGCTACCCACAGCCACACCAATAGATGAAAACCCGCCAACACCAAATAGAAACGGTGGGATGAGTTCAGCAGCGATGTAGCGATCCATCACTGATAAGCTAGGAAAAACGAATTTGAGGAAGTAAGGTTTGCC
>NZ_JAAHHU010000878.1:0-2035 GCF_010672095.1 Moorena sp. SIO3I6
GGTTTTCCCCGCGAGTTACCTAAGTCATACCCCTCCTGTTTCAGGAGGCTCCTACTTAGAACAAGCCGCACTAACAAACGGGTACTGGTGTATAACAAACGGGTACCCATTTCTCACATACCAGTACTCGTTTCTCGTTAACTAGTACTGGTGTATAACAAACGGGTACCCGTTTCTCGCAAACGAGTACTAGTTTATCACTTATTAGTACTCGTTTCTCAGTAACTAGTACTTGTTGCTAAGATGCTAGTACTTGTGTATTAAAAACAGGTACCTATTTGTTCTTAACGAGTACCATTTTCTCACATGCTAGTATTGGTTTAAGGAATTAAGAATGTAGAATGTAGAATGGGCGAATGTAGACTTTAGAAGTCAGAAGCCGGTAGGGTGCGTTAGGGGCGGGCTTGCCCTGATCTTCAACCCCTAGAGCCAGTTTTGGGACAGCCCGCACCGTAACGCACCACCAAGTAGAATGGGCGAATGTAGATTATTAAAATTGCCGAATCTCGTAGAGCGGAATTTTTGGCACAGGAAAATAATTAATTAACCAATAGATAAACTATAGCAATTATCTCTGCCATGAGGTACAAATGGATCCCCCTAAATCCCCCTTATCAAGGGGGACTTTGAGCTTGAAAAGCGTACCTCATAAATCCTAGAAACGCTATAATTACCAAAACAGTAGGAATAAAAAATGAGTGCAAAGACAATTAAGTGGGATGATGTTCGCTCCCAAGTTCTAGCAAATCCAGAGGTAAAAGCCGAGTATGAAGCTCTAGAATTTGAGTTTAATATTGCTAGTCAGGTTATTGCCCAGTCAGAAGTCAGAAGTCAGAAGTCAGAAGTCAGAATTTCCAATTCCCAATTCTCAATTCTCAATTCTTAATTCTTAATTCTCAGGCTCCATCTCCGCAAAGTGTTCCATCAGCATCCGATGAATAAAGATATAGCCGCCCCCTACTTTTTGTAGGAAGATGCGATCAGCGGCGTAGTCCAGGAAGCGGGCATAGTTCCAAGGGATGTATTTGTTACAGCAGAGGACAAGGCGGAGGAAGAAGTGTTGGATGGAGGCTAGACCACCATTCTTCAGCCCGACCATTAGCCCGAATATCAGCCCTCCCATCAGCCCGACCTTCAGCCCTTCGATCAGCCCGATCTTCAGCCCTTCGATCAGCCCTGTCCCCAGCCCTCCCATCAGCCCGAAGATCAGCCCCAAGATCAGCCCTCCCATCAGCCCTCCCATCAGACATACAGTTATAGCATTACGAGCTGATTTCCAAATGCCTTGATTTGGACTTGTTTTTCTTTCAATTTCTGAAATCTTCAGCTCTTCGATCAGCCCTCCCATCAGCGCTGCGATCAGCCCTCCTATCGGCCCTGCGATCAGCCCTGCGATCAGCCCTCCCATCAGCCCTCCTATCAGCGAAAACATCAGTCCTACAATCGGCCCGACAATCAGCGAAAACATCAGCCATTCGATCCACCCTTCCATCAGCCGGTTAATCACCCAGTTAATCTTGATTTTTTTCCAATTAATATCAAGTATTTCAACTGTTTTGATTTCTTCCGTTGGCTTTTTATCCAGCCCTGCGATCAGCCCGACCATCAGCCCGACCATCAGCCCGACCATCATCAGCGAAAACATCAGCCCTGTCATCAGCCCGAGCATCAGGCCGAACATCAGCCCGACCATCAACCTATAAATTCGTTTTTGCTTTCTATTTCTTAGCCAAGATGGCTGCATTTTTTCAATTAAAAATACTGTTTGCGACTCCTCAACCATCCTCTTTGCCAGCCAAATTAGCCAGTGCTTTACTTGCGCATTCTTATATCGCTGATTAGTCTTCCGACGCTTAAACATCCTCTCAATATATGCATCAAAGAGCTGCTTGCGCCGTTCCTCCACTACGTCAGTTTTTGGTAAATCCTCAACTGCTACTCCTTGATAAGCTAGAGTCATAATATTGAGCATCAAGGGCGACTGGGCTAACTCTTGTAATACTGTATCCTCTGCCATTAATGTCCTCAATCCTGT
>NZ_JAAHHU010000879.1:0-2034 GCF_010672095.1 Moorena sp. SIO3I6
AGCAAGTCTTATGGTTGGGACTTATCACTATCTGCTTCACTCCTGGGGAATTGCCTGTTGTGGCTAGATTCCTGAGTTTATCAGCACTGGCTCAAGAACAAAACACGGTTAGCCCAGAGCAAGAAGGAACTATAACCCCTAGGGCGTGTTTTCTTGCCTCGTTATATCCTAAAAGTAGTGTGTTCAATGGGTGCATTCATGGTTCGAGGGGACGTGAAGTTTTGAACAGTGGGAGAGGTTAAAACCGTTATTACCACCACAAAAACCCCATACAGGTAAGCCCAATCACGACCGGAGAGGAAACCTTAGAAGAGTGGAGCCTTTATAGGCGATAGGCTATGCATAAAAGGGTTAAAACTCATGAAATAAGGCCGGAGATGAAACCTTAGAATAAAGAAGCCTTATTTCATATAACTTAAACTTATGATTCACAGACTGTCGCCTATAAAGGCTTCTTTATTCTTACGGTAACTTCTAACCACTCTTCTTACGGTAACTTCGTTCCCACCGACAAGTGGTCAACGGCATTCTTTGGATACTCAGAACTGGAGCGCCGTGGCGAGACCTGCCAGAACGTTATGGAAAGTGGCAAACTGTGGCAACAGGTGCGACCCGTGGCGAATTTAATTCGCCAACGGAAAGCGCACCTAACGGTTTTATCGGTGGCAAAAAGCTGGGTAGGGCAAGCAAATTGAGCGAAAATCTCCAAGCTAGAGCCGATCTTGATGGAAAACTCAATTGGCAGGTCCATTATGTAGATGGAACAGTGATACGTGCCCACCAACATGCAGCTGGTGGGAAAAAAGGGGTGAAGAAGACGAATCACGGTAGACGTTCCCGTGGTGGGTTCAGCTACCTTAATACACATACGCTTGTGTTGGTTTTGGGAAACCCCTAACCTTTCTTCTAAGTCCAGGTCACAGAAACGAGTCAATTTTTTTTGAACAATTGATGGAACTTCGAGCAGTAAAGCGTTCTGGTAGAGGTCGTCCACGTATTCGCCCCAAAAGAGTAGTTGGAGATTTTGGTTACACAGGTCGTAGAATCCGTAATTACCTCCGTCGTCGTGGTATCCGTTTTACTTTTTCCAAGACTCTCGAATGAACTACATCGTGGCCCGTTTAACCGTGAAATTTATCGACAACGCAATCTGATAGAGCGTGCTATCAACAGACCTCTTACAGTTTCGCCGCATCGCCACCCGATACGAAAAACTTGCTATAAATTATACAGCTATGTTAGAAATCGCATTAATTTTGTTGTGGTTATAGTTTGAAAACACACCCTAGGGATGCCATAGTTCAAGTAGACAGTAAGCAAGCAGAGGTGGACAAACTATTTAAACACGAACTTAGTCACGTTGGTCGCGGTGAGTTCCCAGAAGCATTACAGTCTTTCCAGCAAGCATTGATGATTTATAAACAAATCGGAAACCGCGAGGGTGAAGCTAACTCCCTGGGTAATCTCGGTATTGCATACGGTAATCTGGGAGAGTACAAAACAGCCATTGATTACCACCAAAACTCCTTAGTTATTGCTCAGGAAATCGCCGATCGCCTGGGTAAAGCTAACTCCCTGAATGATTTCGGTAGTGTATTCAATGGTCTGGGATACTACAAAACAGCGATTCATTACTACCAACAATCCTTAGACATTTTTAGGGAAATCGGAAACCGCGAGGGTGAAGCTAACTCCCTGATGGGTCTGGGTCTTGCATACGGTAATCTGGAAGAGTACAAAAAAGCAATTGATTACCACCAACAATCCATAGCTATTGCTCGGGAAATCGGAAACCGCGAGGGTGAAGCTAACTTCCTGAATAATCTGGGTGGTGCATACTATCATCTAGGAGAGTACAAAAAAGTCATTGATTACCAGGAACAATCGATAGCTATTGCTCGGGAAATAGGAAACCACGAGGCTGAAGCTGGTTACCTGAATAATCTTGGTCTTGCATACTATGAGCTGGGAGACTACAAAAAAGCCATTGATTACCACCAACAATCCATAGCTATTGCTCGGGAAAATCAATAC
>NZ_JAAHHU010000088.1:0-27126 GCF_010672095.1 Moorena sp. SIO3I6
TTGCTAGTATGCCCTAGAAAAGTACGGGTATAGTCTCCTGTGTATTCTTCCTGATTCCATTGCCACAAATTGATTCGACCATCCTCCCCGACACTAGCCAGAATTGTTCCATCAGCACTAAAAGCCAGGTCGGACACTGAGGTTTGGTGTACTCGCAGGCTATCTATTTCACGACCGGTTTTCAGCCACCATAATTTCAGATGAGCATCACTCCTGCTACCCCCACTGAGTAGCACTCGCCCACTGGGACTAAATGACAGAGCATCCACAGCGGTAGAATGGGCTTCAATGGTACGCAGCAATTGAGGAGTTCTCCAAGATTGAGCCTGGGATGAAGCCATTTCCGGTATAGCTGCAACCATTAGCCCGAGTCTTGGTTCCCTAGCGTAGGTGGTACTGGTGACCACTGTCATGATCCCGATCACAGTTCCCAAAATCGCCAACGGTGTTTTTTTCATTCTGGTTGTTCGCGTAGCGTGGCCTTTTGGCCAAGGTTAGGGCAAATCGTCTTACTTTTCACCGCGTCAGGGGGATGTTCTTGCCAACCCGAAATTATACCCAACAACTCGGACTTTAGTAGTTCCAATGCTTCTATTTGTTCGGTGATTGCGTCAATTTTGTGCAGTAGATGCTGCTTAACCGCTCCACAAGGTAACTCACCAAAGTCATGGATTTTGAGGATGTCTTGAATCTCACTAAGGCTAAGTCCTAGGGATTGGGCGCGTTTAATAAAAGCCAGTCGATTCAGCACCTGGTTGGTAAACAGGCGATAGCCAGAAGGGGAGCGGGTTGTGACTGGCGTAAGCAGACCAATCTCTTCGTAATAGCGAATGGTCTTCACGGGCAACCCGCTATGACTAGCTACCTGACCAATTTTGAGCCAGTCCTCTGAATTGGCCAAAAGGTCATTGGTAATTGGTAATTGGTAACTGACCACTGTTGACTATCCTCTCCCCTCTGTTGCCCCTATTCCCTTAGGGATGAACAGTGTGATCTTAAAACAGCTTGACCTATCGAGGTGGTTGACGTCGATGTGATTGACCCTTGACAGCACTCAACATCGGTAATGGTGGACGGGAAGAACTGGGGGGAAGATACCGCTCCACAGGTTGCTCAGCCAGTTCAGTTTGCTGACTTTGGCTTTGCCACCAACGGACTACCACTGCTATTCCCACCATCATCAGTCCAAAACTGAATAATGACCAGCGTCCGCCGACACCACCAATGACAGCATCCACCGCTCCGATAATCACGATGAAGCCTGAGATTGGCTCTTTACGGTAAGCTGACTTCAACACTCGATGCCATAAAGCATTTATCACGGCTTACTACTTACTCTATTTCACAGATTTACTTCTTTTGTAACAGAATAGGTCAAAATTGCCCAACTAGAGCACTAACGTTAGTTGGGAGACTTCACTGTTACTGAGATATATCTGATATATATAATTCTTCGACATCCGATACTTTTTAGCTACCAAAGTCTACCAAGATAGACATTAGCCCGCCAATGCAAGGTGATCGTTCACCCAGGGTGTATCTACCAAAGCTCTCAGGAATATCCCACGAGCGCCATTTATATCTCTATCCATTTTTTTACCATCAATTTGAGACTTGATGATTTTACTTCCACCAATTTTTACGAGTTCCCCTGTCCAGCTAACAGTTTTACTAGTGTAGGCTTCACAGACATCAACCACAAGCTTGCCTGTCTCAAAAGCTTTATGTTTTAAGAATTGCTTGAACCGATAATGAGCAAAGGAAAGCAAGTTGCGGACTGTTTTTGAACGAATTTTTCTCTCTTGTCGTTTTGACATTTGAGATGTCTCAAAGCTAGGCAGCAAAATTACATCAAAATTATCCACTAAAAATCGGGCAGTTTTGTGATGTAATTCATTGATTAAATTCTGGATCTTAATGGTCATTCTTCTAGCTGCTTTTCTCCTTCGACGTTTTTGCTTACCTCTTGATTTGCTGATTTTTGAGATTAGCGCATCCAAGTGGGCACATAAACGTTGAATTCTAGAAAAATCACCATCGCCAATCTTGCCTACAGAATTCTCACTGAAAAATGTTACAAAGGTTCTAACACCTGGATCGAGAGCAACTATTCTACCTTGATTCTCGGCTTTATTTCTAGTGGTCTTATAGGGAACTACTAGGTAATAGTTCCCATTAGTGCTAGTTAATCGACAGTCACATATGTGATCTGGTAGCCTTTCAGCAAAGGTTAACTCTCCTAATTTTGTAGGGTAGATCCCCTTTGCTGAAACAGCCGACTTTGGGATATAGCAAGACTGAACAGGATTTTTTCGAGACCTAAAACGAACCCGATTAACAACTCCAGTCAAATTGTATTTTTTCTTAGCCTCCCTGACACCCGTGCAAGCATCCTTAATCGCTATCGATTTTATCTGATAAGGTACTGACTTACACCATTCAGGGAGGTTATTGATAATGTCGGTTTTAATGGCTTTCCAATTAGCTTTAATATTCCCATCTTTGAGAATCTCTACGGTTTTATTGAATACATAACGAGATACTCCAAACCAGCGATTAATTAATTGACGCTGCTCAGTCTTTAGGAATAGTCGGATCTTTTTTGATTTTTGAACCGTAATTTTATTGTTCGTGGACTCGGCAAGAAAAGACCTGAATGATGGATAGAATATCGGCTGTGATTTCTGATTATGGGCAACTTTTAGGGTTGTCGAGAACCAGGATTTTTCCACCGTTAAGGCTGACCAAGTACTCAAACAGTTCAAACCCAAACCGGGTAAGTCTGTCGAGACAGGCAACAATAATCGTGAGCTGATCTCCGCGCATAAGTCGTTCCAGTATGGTTTTAAGACTTTTTCTTTTGTAGTTGAGTCCTGATCCGATGTCTGGGATGATTTCCGCTTCTGGTTAGAGGGAGTGCATATAGGCGACAAATCCCTCAAGGTCGTCTTTTTGTTTCCTGCTGCTGACCTAACTATAACAAAGAGTGGTAGGCGTAGCAGTATTAGTAGGCCTAAAGGTGAGTAAGCTTTCTGTATCAAATAGTCTATATCCCCTTGGGGTTCGCTCCCATTTGATAGTGCCATTGTCTGCGTACTTCCTCAAAGTGTTTTTACAGAGTCCTGTAAGTTCGACTGCCTTACGAAACGGTATTAGTGCCATGACTTAAGTCTACCAAACAATCATAGACTTTGAGATAATCTGTGGCACTTTTAGTTACTGTTCACTAACCCCAGAGCAACCGGGAAGTTCAAGATTAATTTTGCCAATCCTGGGAACTATGGCAGCAGTTATTCTTGAAAGCGCTTACAGGAGCAGGCCAGTAGCTTCAGCGACTTTCCTACTGACCGACTCTCCCACTGACTGACTCTGGGACTAGTTCTACTGTAAGCCTAACCAGGTTAATAAGTCTTGACCAGTAAAGTATTCAATTGCCAGAGTCAAAATAAAACCAATCATGGCAGCTCTACCATTCAAGCGTTCTGCGTAATCATTAAACCCAAACTTAGGTGACTGGAGTTGAGGGACTTTAGAGGGTTGGGGTTGCGTCATAGTGATAAAAGTTGCCAAGCTATAGTAGAGTTACGTGAAGTACCCTAGCCTGCTTCGCTGAGAATGCGTTCGCGTAGCGTGGCCTACGGCCATGGGATTGCTCGCATTCTCAACTCAATCAGGGACGGTCTTATTCGTCTTTCGGGTTTCCCGTTTCATCCGCCGATGCCTCAAACAGCAAGCTGCAATACGGTCTTACTCAGCGTCCACAGGCAGACATCCGCCTTCCGCAGACGTATAGTTTACTCGACAGACTCACCTTGGAATTACAGCACTATGGCTAACCAGCCGGGGCAAGTCTCTTCCCTGAGCTCTGCTAGTACTTTGTACACCTAATGGCCTAAAAACTGATAGGATATTAGACCATTTGTAAGGTAGCCTTTTAGTCAGTCAGGCGGGTCAGCAACCATCTTTATTCTAACATGAACCGTGATGATTTGTCATCAAAAGTTGTCGTCTCGCTATCCATCCTAGAGACGAAACCGATAGATAGGGTCGCCTTAATCAAAAAGTTTTAACCAAAGGTGCGCTTGACCCGTAATTAAATTCGCCACGGGTCGCACCTCTTTTATGCATAGCCGACTAACCATAAAGGCGACCCTATCCTTACGGTAACTTCAACACCCTGGAAGAGGGTGGGGAATTCCGCGAGTTTTGTTAACTTTACTAATTTTAACATTTAGATCATATTTAAATACAGCACCAGTACGCTAAAGAGGTAAAAGCATGGAAATAGGTGTTCCCAAAGAAACGAAAGATCAGGAATTTCGTGTGGGATTAACCCCCAGTAGTGTCAGGGTTTTACAAGAAGCGGGTCATACAGTTTTCATTGAAACTAATGCTGGCACTGGTGCTGGCTTTACCGATGAAGACTATCAGCGTCAGGGAGCCAAAATTGTCTTAGACGCGGCTGAGGCTTGGAATCGGGAACTAGTAGTCAAAGTCAAAGAACCCCTAGCGCCAGAGTATCCCTTGCTTCAAAAAGGACAGCTGTTGTTTACTTATCTACACTTAGCCGCTGACCGCCCTTTAACCGAGCAGTTGCTGCAATCGGGGGTGATTGCGATCGCATATGAAACAGTAGAACTCCCAGACCACACCCTACCGCTGCTAACCCCGATGAGCATTATTGCTGGTCGTCTTTCCGTACAATTTGGAGCCAGATTTCTGGAGCGTCAGCAGGGGGGAAGAGGGGTGCTGTTAGGCGGTATTCCCGGAGTTAAACCAGGTAAGGTGGTAATTCTTGGTGGCGGAGTTGTCGGTACAGAAGCCGCCAAAATCGCTGTGGGGATGGGAGCGAGAGTACAGATTTTTGATATTAATGTTCAACGGTTGAGTTATTTAGAAACTATCTTTGGCTCAAGAATTGAACTCCTCTACAGCAATTCAGCAGAAATTGAAGCGGCTGTTACTGATGCTGACCTGTTGATTGGGGCAGTGTTAGTCCCTGGTCGTCGTGCTCCCATTTTAGTCCCGCGCTCTCTGGTCAAACAAATGGTTACTGGCTCAGTGATTGTAGATGTTGCTGTGGATCAGGGAGGCTGTATTGAAACATTACGACCCACATCCCATACCAATCCCATTTATATCGAGGAGGGTGTCGTTCACTATGGGGTGCCTAATATGCCTGGAGCTGTTCCCTGTACATCAGCTGTGGCTCTAAACAATAGTACTTTCCCCTACGTACTCAGTCTGGCCAATCAGGGGTTGAGCACTCTGGAAAATAATCCCGCTCTAGCCAAGGGCGTTAATGTCCAGAATCACCAGTTGGTTCATCCAGCAGTCCGAGAAGTGTTTCCCGATTTAGCTGATGGCTAAGGTTTTATTGCTATAGCAATCTTAAATGATTACTATAGCAATCCTAAATCAATTGTGAGAATTTTTCGTAAGCATTCAGCTATCAGCCGTCAGCTATCAGGCATTGCTGAGGGGCGGAATGAATATGAGTGGGGTGGGCATCCTGCCCGCCTGAAAATTGGAACGGGCAAGATGCTCATTCCACAACTCCCTACTCCCTACTCCCTACTCCCTACTCCCTACTCCCTACTCCCTACTCCCTTTCCTTTAACATTTTCTTGCTAAAGTCTTGAGAAAATGTTTTAATAGAAATATCGATTAGTGTCCGCTAGCTTAAAAAAAGTTGTTAAATTTTTATTAAAAAAAGAATTAGCGACTGTTACCAATTACATGTCTTAGGAGCTTTTTAAGGTGATGCGTGATCAGGTGTTAACCTGGTTAGCAGATAATGTGCCGTCTTCTCGGCTACAGCATATATTGCGAGTTGAACAAATGTCCGTTGAACTCGCTGAGCTTCATCATATCAATGCTCAGCAGGCAGCTCAAGCAGGGTTGTTGCACGACCTAGCCAAATGCTTTAAGCCTGAGCGCTTGTTGCAAATGGCTAGAGATAATGCCATAGAAGTCGATCCAGTCTGTGAAGCCGCGCCTCACTTATTGCATGCAGATGTCAGTGCTATTGTTGCCCAAGAGCAATTTGGAGTCAAAGATGAAGCAGTATTGCAAGCGATCGCTCTTCATACTTTAGGACGTGAGGGGATGACACCCCTCAGTTGTGTGGTGTTTATTGCTGATACGATTGAGCCAGGTCGTGGTGAGACACCGGATTTACAAACCTTACGAAATCTCTCTAAGCAAGACCTATACAAGACTGTTTGGTTAGCCTGTGACTACTCGTTAAAATTCCTGCTAGAGAGTCCTCGTCCCATTCACAAACGTATGATATTGACTCGAAACTGGGCGCAACAGATGTCCAGGAAGACAACAGCTAAAAGAGACTGTAAGACAGATTGTGTAAATGCCTAAAGTCCCATGTGCCTAGCTTTCAGGAACGTTTCGTCAATAGCAGTGTGAGTATCAAATGAAGAAGCAACGAAAAGAAATGAAAAGAATTGTACAGCAAGTGATTAACCACAAGAAAACTTAATTACTATTAGAACAGATTGTTTTGTAGAGCGAGGAATCAAACGCTTAATGAGAGATCAAAATAATAAGCCCTCCACCTTAGTAACCCCTGATACCGAACACCAGGATGCTAGCTATGGGTTAGCACTAACCGTTGCTCAAGCAGCAGATGACCGCAAGGGTGCAGATATTGTGATTCTGTCGGTGTCAGAGGTATCGTACATCACAGATTACTTTGTAATTGTGACCGGGTTTTCTAGGGTACAGGTCAGGGCAATCTCTCAGTCGATTGAACAGCAAGTAGAAGAGGCATGGAACCGTTTACCTGTGCGAACAGCAGGAAAAGCAGAGGGAATCTGGATACTTCAAGATTACGGTGACGTGATTGTCCATATCTTGCTGCCTGAAGAACGGAAGTTCTATAATCTCGAAGCATTCTGGGGCCACGCGGAGCAGATTGAGTTTCAGGCATCCTAATTGCAGCACTCACAAAAGAATAATCATGAAATCTCCTGTTTATGTATGTCCTGTTCCAGAAGAGCAGCAACCCATAAATGAATACCAAGAACTAAAAGAATCTTGGTTTTTTAACTGGGCAAGGCTGGAACTACCAAATTATGTGATCAAGCTGGCGTGGGTTTGGGGGTTGAGCTGGCTGATTTCAGGGCCGATAGCAGCCGTGAGTTTTCCACCCCAAAAAGCTATAATCAAGTTTCTGCTCTGTGGTGGAGCAGGAGCAAGTATCTTCTTGATTTTAACTTTGCTGCGGTTATACCTGGGTTGGTTCTATGTAGGCGATCGCTTGATCAGAGAAACCATAGTCTACGAGGAGTCAGGCTGGTATGACGGTCAAACCTGGACAAAAACTCCAGAAATTTTGGCTCGCGATCGCTTAATTGTTTCTTATGAACTCCAACCAATTTTGCGACGTTTACACTGGACGTTCGGATTTTTGATTATAGTCGTGATTGGTGGCAACATAATTTGGCATGTGTTATCAGCCACCTAGCTCGATTGCTCCAACTAAGCTATAGGGTAGCTTTAAGTCTAATCCATGACCAGGGGAAAACGTACTCAAACACGAGCCTTAGAAGTCCGTTTACTACGGGAAGGCATTATCGAATCAGTTCATTCAGCTCAAGCGGTTGTTTGTGATGACCGGGGACGGATGTTATATGTTGCGGGTAACCCAGAAACCTCAACATTTATTCGCTCTGCACTCAAACCTTTCCAAGCCTTAGCGGTCACTACCACAGGTACCCTTGAGCGTTACAATCTCACGGACCGAGACTTGGCTATTATGTGTAGTTCCCATCACGGCACGATGGAGCAGGTAAGGCAGGTCTTTAATATTCTTTGGCGCTGTGATGTTGACCCATCAGCACTACAGTGTCCCATTCCCCCAGGCCAGGAAAGCTCACTCCAGCATTGCTGTTCTGGTAAACATGCTGGAATGTTGGCTGTTTGTCAACAAAGGCAGTGGCTAATCAAGAGCTATTTGGAGTATAATCATCCCGTGCAAATGTTAATCTTAAGCCAAGTAGCGGAGCTGCTACAGATGCCGGAGCAAGAGTTAATTCTCGCTCACGACGACTGTGGCGCTCCGACTTATTTTTTACAGCTACGGCAAATGGCATTATTGTACGCTCTGCTCTCTTCTGGTAATAATCTGGCCATGGAGCGTATTGTCCGCGCCATGATCAGTCATCCCCAGATGGTGTCCGGGGATGGGGGATTTGATACAGAACTGATGCGATTATCCGAAGGGGAACTGGTAAGTAAATCGGGAGCACAAGGGGTTCAATGTATCGGTCGCGTTGGCCAGAATATGGGTCTAGCCATTAAAGTCCTCGATGGCGCAAAATCTGCTAAGTATGCTGCCGCCATTGCCCTACTTAAGCAAATGGCTTGGATTACCCCTTCCGTAGCAGATACCTTGGAGTCGATGTTTATTAATCTCAGTAAATACAAGCGTTTAGAAGTAGTTGGGGAATTATCTATGCCTTAAGAGGTGAGCTTATAGCGGTTTTCAATTCGGTCAGGTACAAATTCTTGGGTTTTAGGGAGCAGGGAGCAGGGAGCAGGGAGCAGGTAAGAGGGAAGTCGGAAGTGGGAAGATAGTTATGAAAAACGCTGTATAGCTTTTGTATCTCGGTTGTCAATATGGGAATTGGCAAAAAAGGCAATAGGCATGCTAGCAATAGGGCCAATAGCTCCGAGCTTGTATTTTCCCGATTCCCGATTCCCGACTCCCGACTCCCGATTCCCGATTCCCTACTCCCTACTCCCCACACCCCGCTTGTATTTTCCCGATTCCCGACTCCCGATTCCCTACTCCCTACTCCCTACTCCCTACTCCCTACTCCCTACTCCCTCCATCAAGCACTGATAGAACTAATTTGAGAAATTTCCCATTTCCCCTTGCCACTTTTGGAAATTAGGTGTTATAGTTAAAAAGACGACGCGGGATAGAGCAGCCTGGTAGCTCGTCGGGCTCAACAATCAAGTTAGCTAGACGCTTAATAGCGAGCTTGAGCATGGGCGGCACGAAGATAAATCTCCGTGTGTTTACCTGTCAAATTCGGGGAAGCCTGTAGCGAGGTAATCCCGAGCCAAGCTCCCAAAAGGAGAAGGTGTAGAGACTGGTTAGGCAGGCACCCTAACGTTTAAGGCGAGGGTGAAGGGACAGTCCAGACCACAAACTGGAAGATCCAGGCAACGAAAGTTGTAGTTGGTACGCATAACCCGAAGGTCGGTGGTTCAAATCCGCCTCCCGCCACCAAATAGAATATCGCGAAGCCCTGCAAGGTTTTATCTTTGCGGGGTTTTGTGATTTTGGGGAGTGGGGAGTGGGGAGTGGGGAGTCGGGAATCGGGAAAAGAATGAATAGCAGTAGAGTGGGCATCTTGCCCGCCGGATCAATAACAGTAGAGTGGGCATCCTGCCCGCCCCAAAATAAGCATGAAACTGGCAAGATGCCAGTTCCACCAAGATGCCCATTCCACCAAGATGCCCATTCCACCAAGATGCCCATTCCACCAAGATGCCCGTTCCACCAATATGCCCATTCCACCAAGATGCCCATTCCACCAAGATGCCCATTCCACCAAGATGCCCGTTCCACCAATATGCCCATTCCACTAAGATGCCCATTCCATCAAGATGCCCGTTATCAATATTTTCGTGGCACAGGCTTCGACGCTGGGACGACCTAACTCTAAGCATGCCCATAGCGCATCAGCTGACGGCTGATAGCTGACCGCTGACCGCTGACTGCTGACCACTGACCGCTTACTATTACCGTAAACTTTCTAACACCTCTGTTGTAAAAGGATTTTCACCTTTCTTGAGAGCGTCAACCCAACCCTGTCGTTGTGCTTTCATTTTCTGATTATCTGTCCAGGTGATAAACACCTCAAAGTCTTCAATCGCACCTTTAATATTACCCGTTAACGCCCTAGCTAAACCCCGACTATCCTGTATATATCCTTCATCTGGTGCGAGTTCAACAGCTTTTTCACAGGCAAACATTACTTTATCAGCTTGGTTATACAGGCTACCATCCCAACAGAGTGCATTCCAAGAATTGGCAGAAATTTCTAAATTAGGATCTAGTTCTTGAGCTTTGTTGTAGCTTGATAATGCCTCATCAACTTTACCTTGAGCTGCTAATTCTTCCCCTTCACTAACAAAAAATTTTGCTGCAAGTTTTCTTGCTCTTGTCTGAGAGTCAAACTCTAAACTAGGGTCAAGTTCTAAGGCTTTTTCAAACTTAGAAATCGCCTCATTAATCTTACCATTCAATGCTGCTAATCTTTCCCCTTCTCTAACCCAAAATTTTGCTGCAAGTTTTCTCGCTCTTGTCTGAGAGTCAAACTCTAAACTGGGGTTAAGTTCTAAGGCTTTTTCAAACTTAGAAATCGCCTCATTAATCTTACCATTCCATTCTGCTAATCTTTCCCCTTCTCTAACAAAAAATAGTGCTGCAATTTTTCTCGCTCTTGTGTGAGAGTCAAACTCTAAACTGGGGTCAAGTTCTAAGGCTTTTTTAAACTTAGTAATCGCCTCATCAATCTTACCATTATCTGCTAATTTATCTCCTTGTAAAAGGAAAACTGTTGCTGAAGCTTCCACCCCACAAAGATAGCGCTCCTTATCACTGACATCAGGGTTATTTTTTAGGTAGTCATTCACCCCTTTACAAGCGTGTTTGAGGAGTTCATCTCGGTTAAAGTTCCACAATTTCACGGTCTTGTCCAAACTAGCAGAAGCGAGGTATTTACCATCTTGGCTGAAGGTGATAGCCCTGACCGAACCCTGATGCCCAGTCAAGGTTTCAACCAATTGCCCCTCTCGCGTCCACAATTTCACGGTATTGTCACTACTAGCAGAAGCGAGATATTTACCATCTCGGCTGAAGGTGACATGATTGACCGAACTTTGATGGCCAGTTAAGGTGTCCACCAATTTGCCCTCTTGCGTCCATAATTTCACTGTATTTTCCCAACTAGCAGAAGCGAGGTATTTCCCATCCGGGCTGAAGGTGACATGAGTGACCGAATCCTGATGGCTAGTGAAGTTGCCCACCAATTTCCCCTGTGCTGTCCACAATTTCACGGTCTTGTCCAAACTAGCAGAAGCGAGGTATTGACCATCCGGGCTGAAGGTGACATGAGTGACCGAACTTTGATGGCCAGTTAAGGTGTGCAGCAATTTGCCCTGTGCTGTCCACAAATTCACGGTATTGTCACGACTAGCAGAAGCGAGGTATTGACCATCCGGACTGAAAGTGACATGATTGACCCAACTTTGATGGCCAGTTAAGGTGTCCACCAATTTGCCCTGTGCTGTCCACAATTTCACGGTATTGTCCCCACTAGCAGAAGCGAGGTATTGACCATCCGGACTGAAGGTAACATGATAGACCACACGCTGATGGCCAGTCAAGGTGTCGAGCAATTTGCCCTGTGCTGTCCACAATTTCACGGTCTTGTCCAAACTAGCAGAAGCGAGGTATTTTCCATCCGGGCTGAAGGTGACATGATAGACCACACCCTGATGGCCAGTTAAGGTGTCCACCAATTTGCCCTGTGCTGTCCACAATTTCACGGTATTGTCATAACTTGCAGAAGCGAGGTATTTCCCATCCGGGCTGAAGGTGACATGATTGACCTCTCTGAGATGGCCAGTCAAGGTGTCCAGGAATTTGCCCTGTGTTGTCCACAATTTCACGGTCTTGTCACTACTAGCAGAAGCGAGGTATTTCCCATCCGGGCTGAAGGTGACATGATTGACCCAAGCCTGATGGCCAGTCAAGGTGTCGAGCAATTTGCCCTGTGCTGTCCACAATTTCACGGTATCGTCACTACTAGCAGAAGCCAGGTATTTCCCATTCGGGCTGAAGGTGACATGCTTGACCTCTCTGAGATGGCCAGTCAAGGTCTCCACTAATTTGCCCTGTGCTGTCCACAATTTCACGGTATCGTCACTACTTGCAGAAGCGAGGTATTGACCATCCGGGCTGAAGGTGACATGATTGACCTCTCTGAGATGGCCAGTCAAGGTCTCCACTAATTTGCCCTGTGCTGTCCACAATTTCACGGTATTGTCATAACTTGCAGAAGCCAGGTATTGTCCATCCGGGCTGAAGCTGACATGATTGACCGAACTTTGATGGCCACTCAAGGTGTGCAGCAATTTCCCCTGTGTTGTCCACAATTTAACTGTATTGTCACGACTAGCAGAAGCGAGGTATTTCCCATCTGGGCTGAAGCTGACATGATTGACATAACCCTGATGGCCAATCAAGGTGTCGAGCAATTCGCCCTGTGCTGTCCACAATTTCACGGTCTTGTCATAACTAGCAAAAGCCAGGTATTTCCCATCTGGGCTGAAGCTGACATGATTGACATAACCCTGATGGCCAATCAAGGTGTCCAGCAATTTCCCCTGTGCTGTCCACAATCTCACGGTATTGTCATCACTTGCAGAAGCGAGGTATTTACCATCTGGGCTGAAGGTGACATGATTGACCGAACTTTGATGGCCAATCAAGGTGTCCAGCAATTTGCCCTGTGCTGTCCACAATTTTACGGTACTGTCACTACTAGCAGAAGCGAGGTATTTCCCATCCGGGCTGAAGGTGACATGATAGACCGAACTTTGATGGCCAGTCAAACGGTTAATCTCTCTTGGTTGAGAGAGAGCCTCTTGTAGCAAGTTTGCACCTGCTATCAAAATATCTGTCGTTGGTTTCTTTGCTTCCTGCAATTCTTGATTTACTTCAATTGCATCCAACTGAACATCTAAGGTTTCCTCTCCTGAGACTAAACGAGACTTTAACCCTGCAATGTCAGCTTTGAGATTTGCATTGTTTTCATCGATAAGTGCCTCATCCCTTTGCAAAACAGCAACTACTGCTAGTCCAGAAATTGCTACAAATACTATTGTTGCAAATCCTATAATGCTTTGAAACTGGCGTTTTTGGTATTTCTGACTTAAGCCAATAAACTCTTGTTCACCTTGGGATAGTTCTTCCCGACGTTCTTTCAGTTTTTCCTGTGCCTGGACTAAAGCAGCTCCCCGCAATAACAGTCCCTTATCCCGGTTCATTTCCTGCCACTGACCCATAGTTGCTCGGATTCTTTCTTGCCAAGCACGGAATTCTCGGTCTGTTTCCATCCATGCTTTCAGTTGCCCCCAGTTACGAATTAAAGCCTCATGGACTACCTCCACGGTTTCTTGTTCAGCATTTTTAGCACTGGTAACAACGGTGCGACTGGTAACCACTAACCGGGCATCAGCTAATCGTTTAACTAATTTCCAGTTGGTCTCCTTTAATTCTACTTTGGTAGCGACTCGTCTAGTATCTTCGGTACCTTCACCGGGACGTACTAATTGGATAAATATTCGTCTTACCCTTTCTTGTTCCTCTGGCTTGAGTTTACTAAATTCCCGATCAGCATAGCTGGTTAATGCACCAGAAACTTCACCGATTTCTTCATAGGCTTGGTGGGTTAATTGTTTGCTGGTGCGTTTTTTCCAAAGTTCAGTTAGGGCAAATTCCAACAGAGGTAAATTCCCTGGTTCTTTATCCACATCTTTGAGAATGCGTTCTACCAGTCCGCTTTCAAAACTAACCCCTACTTTTTGGGCTGGTTTTTCAATTACGTCTCTGAGTTCCTCTGGATTCATGGAACGGATTTGAACATTCACCTTGCGCCAGACATCTGCTAAGGGAGGATAGGACAACACATTCCCTAAAAAATCTGCCCGCATGGTGGTTACTAACACCGTTGATGAAGAAAATTGTTCTGAACTAGATTGAAATGTGTTGGAGAGGGTATCGAGAAATAGACGACGGGTTTTCTCATCCCTACACAGGGTGTAGAGTTCTTCAAATTGGTCAGCAATTAGTAAAATTCTCTGGTTAGGATGATTCTGATGAATTGTGGCAAAAACATCAGATAAAGGTAATTCATCACCACTAAAAGATATAGCCAACTTACGAGCTTGGATGATTTTGTCAGTAGAATCCAGGTCAGATCTGTATAGAGGAACTAGGGCTTGAGCTAGAGCCAGAAAAGGGTCTTTACCAGGACGAAAATGGGTAAATTGCCAATGTCCGGCTTTTACTAATTTCGGCACTAATCCCGCTAGAACTACGGAGGATTTCCCACTACCTGATGCCCCCAATACAGGAATAAAGTTACGAGTTTGAGTCGCTTTAAATAGTTCTTCTATAAAAACATCACGCCCAAAGAAATACTCAGCTTCCTTGGGACTGAAGTGAAACAACCCTTGATAAGGGCATGGTAGATTGTCACTAGCTGTAGATTGATCTAAATCTTTGGAAGTAGTGCTGCTTTCCTTGTGGTAAAAGTAATTGATAATTTGGATTTGTTTAACCTGCTCCCCAGGCGACTTCGGCTAATGTTCCGGAGGATTATTGTAGTTAATGGTTACTGTATGACCACTACCACCTTGAATCACAGGAGATTTATTATCCTTGTTGTTATTGACTTCACCACCAGATACCTTGTTGTAATTGACTTCACCACCAGATACTTGCCATTTTTCCCCTTCCACTTGGTTCAAATTATGGATTTCTCTTGCTAATGCTTTAATCTCCTGGGCAAATTGAGAATCTGCTTCCATCGCCTCTTGCAAATAGTCAGATACAACCTGTACATCAGCCTGTGAACCATCTTGAGCAGCTAGTAAAGCTAATTCAGCCCTGGGATTACTACTTAACTTATCAATAATCTTCTGGCGCAGTAGATTCACTTTTTCTAGGGCTGCCTCAGTGAACTTTTCTACTGTAGTTTCCGCAGCTTTCGTACCGATAAAAGCAAGGGTGACTATAGCTAAAGCAGACAGAGATTCCATATATTACTGAGTGAAAAATAGGCGAAATTAACTAGGAATACAAGGAACAAATACAGAAAAATTATTTGTAATCCAGATTAACTCTGATAAAATAAATGAACATCCATGAATTGGCTTAGGTACGTTCGACTCAGTTATCGAAGTCGGTGACTATAGCCTTTGGGCTACGCTACGCGATCGCATTTAGTACTCGATTCCAGTTTCTGCCCCAGCGAAAGTCACACAACAACCCAAAGTAGAGTATCTCAGTGGTAGACTGCAAAGAGATCATAAGTGCAGTTTGACCCGCTGGGTGGAATGGGCATCTTGCCCGTTACAATCGGACGGGCTATCCCAACACTGGCTACGAGGCGGACTATTCCAAAGGTGGCGGTGCGTTACGGGACGGGCTATCCCAACACTGGCTATGAGGCGGAAAATTAGGGCTCGCCCGTCCCTAACGCACCCTACGCACTAACTTCAACCTCCTAACCTTCAACCTCCTAACCTTCAACCTTACAACCTTCAACCTTCAAACCCTCTAACCTTCAACCTTCAAACCCTCTAACCTTCAACCTCCTAACCTCCTAACCTCCTAACCTTCCAATCCCATTGGTTAAACAACGACTCGACAAATTATTAGTAGACCGTAACCTGTGTGAATCGCGACAGCGAGCTCAGGTGCTGATTCGTGCCGGTGAAGTCATGGTAGATGGACAAATATTAGATAAGCCGGGAACTGAAATTAACACCACCGCTCAGATTCAGGTCAAAGAGAAACCTCCTTTTGTATCCAGAGGAGGGCAAAAACTTGCCAAAGCCTTGGAGGTATTTGGAATTTCAGTAAAGGGACGCATTTGCCTAGATGGTGGCATTTCCACCGGTGGCTTCACCGACTGCTTGCTAAAAGCTGGAGCAAAACAGGTTTATGGTGTTGATGTGGGATATGGACAAGTTGCCTGGAGTCTGCGCAATGACCAGCGGGTGGTCTTGAAAGAACGTACCAACTTACGCTATCTTCAGCCAGCCGACTTGTACGGTGTTTCACCAGTCCCGAATCAGAGTCAAGTCTATGCTGATTTAGGCGTAGTCGATGTCTCCTTTATTTCCTTAACCAAAATTCTTCCTGCTCTGTGGCAACTGCTATCCCCTCCCCGTGAAGTAGTGTTCCTAGTCAAGCCTCAGTTTGAAGTTGGTCGTGACCGTGTCGGGAAAAAGGGAGTAGTCAGGGACCCCAATCACCGTGCGGATGCGATCGCAAACGTTCTAGAATCCGCCAAACCCCTAGCTTGGCAGTACAAAGGATTAATCTCCTCTCCCATTACTGGCCCCGCCGGAAATATCGAGTACTTACTTTGGCTAGCCATGGATAGTGTATTACCCTATCCCAATTTAGCAGCAATTAGAGAGATTACCAGCAATAGGGAGTAGGGAGTAGGGAGTAGGGAGTAGGGAATCGGGAATCGGGAATCGGGAATCGGGAGTCGGGATTTACTACTCCTTAATCAGTGCTACAGGATTCCTAAAACCTAGGAAAAAATCACCTCTTAAAATTCATAGTGTTTATAGATATAGCAGTCGAAGTAAAGGTTAAGACATATTTCATTTACCTGTTACTTTTAAACGTAAATACTAGGTATTAAAATATACTTATTTTGCTATAAAATTGCAAAATAGTAATTTTATATAATTTGTAAAAAAATGTTTCAAACTTAAAAAATACCCTTGACATTTACCGAGATATTAGTAATAATAAAAATGTCCGATATTTTCCTAGGATTTCTGGACAAAGAGCCGCGCTTCTCAGTTGCACGCTACAAGCGCGGCTCTAGTCCCCAGTCACAAACTATGTGTGAGGTAACTATATCATGCCAAAAAAACGCTCTAATGATCATTTGATTAAGTGTCAGCGAGCCCTAGACCGCCTTGCCCAACTTGCCCAGAGCCAATCCATAAGCCAACATTCCTATCCTCGTCCCATCACCGAGCGAGAGCGAATTTTGATTGACCTATACAGCTACTGCCCACTGTCGATGACCCCCCAGGAGTTTTATGGGAAATGGCAAGTTAAGCAAGAAGACATTGGTCAAATCTGCTTCCGCTCAACCCACGCCGTAAACACCTGGCTCGCCCAAGGTCCTCGCTATAAATCTCCCTCTTCCGATTCCTTACATCATCTAGCTTTAATGGATTTTATATTAGAAAATTTTGAAGCAATTCCAAAGGATTTATTGAATCGACTCTGCTCAAAGGTTAAAGGTTGAAGAATGAAGAATGTAGAATTGATAAGGCAGAATGGTGAAGGAAGAATTATAAATTTGTAATTATAAATTTCCAATTATAAATTCTTAATTCTTCATTCTAAATTCACCATTCCAAGAATTTATCAAATTTTAAGTATCCTGAGGTGCGACCCGTGGCGAATTTAATTCTTAATGGGTCAAGCGCACCTAAGAACTTTGCTCACCAGAAGCTCGCTGCTGATTAATCACAACTATAAACTCCTCTACAGAAGCAATGGTAATTGCCTGTCTGAGCAACATTGTCAACATGGAGTCATGCTTAATTTGGTTGATTGTTTCCACCAACTCCCTAGGCACATCTTCAAAACGAACCCGAAGTACTTCCAGCAAAGATTCTCGACCCTTTTCCAAAAGGCCGATTTCAATCCCCTCTTGACGAGCAAGGCGTTCAAAACTAGTAACGTAACGCATACTACTCTCCTCTTCATAACGTCTAATTTCTTCTGTAAAGCCGGTTTGCCAGCTATCGGGTAAACTAATTAGCCAATCAATTAACCGGAATAACTCTAGGATATCTTGCCTGCCATAGCCCCGTTGATACAAACGTTTAGCAACTCGTAATTTAATCTGATATCGTTGCTCAACATCTTGTTTAGTTTGCTGATTGGCCAGATGAGCTGCCACAATTACAGCAAACGGATTGTTACTTTCCTCCAAAACCTCGGACGAATAATCGAGCAGTTTAACAATCGGGAAGCGCAACAACACCTCACACCCCCAAATAGTGTAACTGTATTCATTCGGTCGCCAGGATCTGCTTTCATCAGCTAAAACAGCTAAACTGACTACTTGACGCCGATATTTGTCAAAAATGCGGTAATTGTACACATAAATCCTCTCAGCAAACACGGATTCGTATTGACTTTGGACTTCCACATGAATTAATACCCAGGTTTCCTGGCCATCCCTGCGCCAAACCTTAACTAATTTGTCTGCTTCCCTAGTGCTAATTTCCCCATCCCGAGCTATCTGTTGGAATTCCTTGTCCAGAAATTCATAGCCTTTGTCCCAGTCAATATTTTCCTCAATTTCGGGGAATAAAAATGCCATAAAGGGTTGGAAATATAAGGAAATTGCCTCTTTCCATGGATTATCGTAGTCTGCACGTTGATTGGTCATCACTCATGGAATAACTGTTACCAAATTTAGAAGTTATTCTAACTAATATACTCCTAAAATTATACCTTATTAATACAGGAAAAATGTCAGCTATAAGCTATCAACTAAGCTAAATGCGATCGCGTAGCGTGACCATTCGCGTAGCGTGACCTTTTGGCCAAGGTCAATCCCGTAGCGGCTCTTTCAGAGCATCGCGTCTGATATGCGTCACCCCCCCAGCTTATCCTGCCATGGCGACAACACCAAAAAGAATTAAGAATGAAGAATGAAGAATGAAAAAAAATCTAACTTCAAACTTCTAACTTCAAACTTCTAACTTCAAACTTCTAACTTCTAACTTCTAACTTCTAACTTCTAAATTCTAAATTCTAAATTTTAACTTCATCCTATCGCTCCCAACGTTTTCAGAGTTGCTTTCTGTGCCTCAGTTAACCCTCTAACTCCAGTAATATTCATAGCTTCATAGAGTCTAGGAGTTCTCAAGATTTTCAAACACTCCCCCGTTTCTACATCCTTTAGTCTTACCGTTTGGTCTTGAGACCCACTCGCCATAATTTGACCATCCACACTGAAGGCGACTGAAGAGACGAGATGGCTATGTCCAGTGCAAATGTCACGGCACTCCCCTGTGGAAACATCCCAAAGTCTCACCGTTTTGTCAGCACTGCCACTGCTTAGGGTTTTCCCATCGGGACTGAAAGCAACTGACAATACCCAATTGGTATGTCCCATCAAGGTTTTGCAGCACTTACTCTCACCAATATCCCACAGCTTCACCGTGTGGTCTGTACTACCACTAGCCAAGAGCTGACCATTGGGACTAAAGGCGACCGAGTGGACTCGATTACTATGTCCGCGCAAAATTCCTACACAGCTTCCGGTCTCACAATCCCATAGCCTCACCGTGTGGTCGGCACTGCCACTGGCTAAGGTTTTCCCGTCATTACTGAATGCTACTGAACATAGTCTATCAGTATGTTCTTGAAACGTTCTGATGCAGTGACCTGTGCTGACATCCCACAGCTTGACCGTGTGGTCGGCACTGCCACTGGCTAAGGTTTTCCCGTCACTACTGAATGCCACTGAAAATACCCAATCCCTATGGCCATATAGTGTTCTCATGCAGCGACCTGTGCTGATATCCCACAGCCTGATCGCATTGTCTGTACTGCCACTGGCTAAGATTTTCCTATCACTACTAAATGCCACTGAATAGACAAAGTCAGTATGTCCGGGCAAAGTTCTGATGCAGCTACCAGTATCATAATCCCATACTCTCACCGTGTAGTCGTTACTGCCACTAGCCAGGGTGTGACCGTCACTACTAAACGCGATGGGCATTGCCCAATCCGTATGTCCATACCAAGTTTTCAAGCATTGACCGGTTTGATAATCCCACAGCTTCACCTTTTGGTCTAAACTCACACAAACCAGGGTGTTTCCATAAGGACTAAAGGCCACTGAAAATACCTGATTGCTGTGTCCATGCAAGGTTTTCAAACATTCATTGGTGCTAGTATCCCAGAGCCTAACGATGTGGTCGCCACCGCCACTAGCCAGGGTTTTGCCATCTGGACTAAAGGCCACTGAGTAGACACCACTACTATGTCCAGTGTAAGTTCTTAAGCAGCGACCTGTGCTTACCTCCCAAAACTTCACCGTGTGGTCGGCACTGCCACTGGCTAAGGTTTTCCCGTCACTGGTGAATGCCACTGACCCAACGCAATCCCTATGTCCAGTGCCAGTGTTCAGGCATTCACCAGTGCCACTATCCCAGAATCTCACCGTGTGGTCGTCACTGCTACTGGCTATAGTTTTACCATCTGGACTAAAGGCAACGGATCTAACCCAACTGCTATGTCCGGTGCAAGTTTTGAGACATTCTGCAGTTTTGATATCCCAGACTTTCAAGGTGTGGTCGCCACTACTAGTAACTAGGGTCTTACCATCTGGACTAAAAGCGACTGAACATACCTCATTACTATGTCCGGTACAAGTGTTTAAGCACTTACCATCACTGACATCCCAAAACTTAACGGTGTGATCCGCACTGCAACTAGCTAAAATTTTACCATCATGGCTGAAAGCAAGGTCCCGTACCAAATTGGTGTGACCTTCACACATCAAAACTAGTGTACCGCTTGGTACTTGCCAAAGGCGAACCTTCCAATCTGTATCACAGGTTGCTAATACTTTACCATCTGGACTGAATGCTGCTGATAAAATATTTCCTAAGGTTTCCGTAAATAATGAGCTGGTTAAGTCAGCATGGGCGAAATTGACATTGTGTAATTTAATCCCCTGTAGGTTAGCTTGCCAAACTGTTAGATTAGAAAAGTCATAGCTGCTTAAATCCACCTGTAATTGGCGCAGTATATTAATTATATTGCCGCAGATATATGCAGTATATTGAGTTATTTGTTTAACCGTGGAAGTTGGGGAGCGCACCATTGAGATAATTTCTAGCAAGTGATTGGTGAGCTGTTCTGTGCAACCAAAACTGGCGAGTAATCTCTCAATAATCGGTTCGAGAATTAGACACACTTGAGTATCCCAAACATACTCAGGGGCAGTGGCTTTGACTAATGCGTGAGTGCGCAACAGAGCAAAATTTTGACTAGTAATTTCCTCAGGAATCTGCTCAATTAATCGATTAACCATGTATTCCATCACTACAGGTTGTTGGGTAAACCCAGCCGAGGTTTTCTCAATTAATGAGCGCCGTTGTAGAGACCCTAAAGACTGTAAAATGTCAGGAGCGCATCGGTGGCAGACAACGTCCTGTTCCAACTCCTTAAAAAAAACCGGTTCGCGATTAATAGCTAGCCAGTACATCAGGTCTTGTTGTGTAGCACTCAGGCGCTGAAACTGCCGATCTAGCAAATCCCGAATATCATCAAAAATGAATGAGCCTTGCTTTAAAAAATTCAGGAACTGAGCAATATTGCCATCAAAAAAGTCTCTGACCACACAAGCCACCATTTTTAAGGCTAAAGGATTGCCAGCATAGTGCTCAATCACGGTCAGCCACTGGGTGTCATCCCCAGCAAAATTTCCTTTTTCCTTCAGGATTTCCTGTCCATCGGTTTCTGATAACCCTTTGAGTGGGAAGCAGCGAATGGGTAAGTTTTCCCCCTCCAGGATAATCAAGTCCTGGGGTGGCTCCCGAGACGTCAGTAATAGACAGCTGTGGTGGGCGGTTTCACCAATACTTCTGAGCAGCTCACCGTATTCAGCATATCCTTCTCGATAAATACCGGTGCGATCGCCACTTTGCAGAATCGACTCAACATTATCTAGAACTAGCAAGCAACGCCCCCGTTGTAAATACCGAATCAATCGCAGAATTTTGCCATCCACAGAGGAGGGTAAATTGGTTTCCTGCTGTCCAGACAGAAATTGAATCAGGTCTGCCAGGAGTTCTTCTAGGGGAGGCGCATTGCGTAGAGTGCGCCAAATCACAAACTCAAATTTATCTTCCAGAAGATGGGCTAAGGTCACAGCCACAGAGGTTTTACCAATTCCCCCCATCCCTAGAAGTGTCACCAGGCGGCAGTTGTCCTGAAGAATCCATTGCTGTAGGGTGTTGAGTTCTTCAGTACGACCGTAGAAATCTCTTAGCTTTGGTGCTTGTCCCCAATCAACACGTCTAATTTGAGCTAGATTGGGACTCTTGCCGTTATTGATTTGATCTGGCTTAATCTGATCTGGCTCAACAACCTTTTCCCAATCAACCCCTACAGCAGTACAAATAGCAATGAAGTTGTCACAGCGAATCGGTTGTCTGGCCCAAAATCGGTTTAAGGTTGCCCTAGAGGTGAAGGCACTGCTACACCAAACTTCTGCGGTTTTGTTCCATCTTTTCAGGCGTCTAGCCTGGTCAACCCATTTGAGTCCTAATTCAGAAGCTCGCACTGAATTCTTCATAGCCCAATCTGCTTCTGCTCACTATCCACGCCAATTGTTATGCCAAAATCTGAGAGTACCATGAAGTCAATCTGAGACAATTGACATAATAACCTTAAACAAGGGCACAGGTAACTTCGGATCTTAGAACAGCAAGGGTTTGAGGAATTTTAAGTTTTTTGAACACAGTTAATATAATTTAATAGCAGTTCTCAAATCGGTGAGGGACTTTCGTCCTAGGGAGTAGGGAGTAGGGAGTAGGGAGTAGGGAGTAGGGAAGTCAGCAATCCGGCAAAAGGAGCCCCACATCTCAATACGTAGTATGAGTGCTTAAAGTTACCGTAAGATAGTGGAGCTTTTATGGTTAGTCGGTTATGCGCAAAAGGGTTAAATCTTTTGTAATAAAGCTCCACTATCTAAGGTTTCGTCTCCAGGGAGGAATTTTGCACAGAGCCTTTCGGAGTGGGGAGGCGAGCTATAAAGCTTCTGAGTAATTCGGAGTAAGTCATCCCCCTCCTGTCAGCCTCTTCTTGTAACTGCTTTTTCTCGAATTCGGTAACTCTAACTACAAGCTTTTGATTTTTCATATTGGATTGACACCTGTCGCTACAATTGTTAGACTAATAATAGGTCGAAAAACAGGAGAAGTCAATGAGAACGGCATACCAATATCGGTTGAGGTTAACCAAGTCACAAGAATTAGAAATAGAGAGGTGGTTAGATATGTTGCGCCACCAGTACAACTATTTACTTGCTGATAGATTCAATTGGTATGAACAAAACCGCTGCTCTATTAACTCCTGTCCTTTGACCTGTTACTTACCAGAGCTAAGAAATAATCCTGATTACTTTTCCCAAAAAAAGACTCTCCCTCAGCTAAAGAATGACAGACATTGGTACAAAGCTATTCATGCTAATGTATTGCAAGATTGCGTCAAGAGGGTAGACCTAGCTTTTAAAAGGTACTTAAAAGGTGACTCTAACGGAAAGAGGAGTGGGAGACCCAGGTTCAAGAGTAGAAACAGCTACAAATCTTTGACTTTTTCTGCTTTCTCTAAAAACCCTATTCAGGGAAATAAATTGAATCTGCCAAAGTTCGGATGGGTTAAAATGGTCTACCACAGGCCAGTTCCGGATGGATTCAAGATCAAGACTGCTACGGTTACTCGAAAGGCTGACGGTTATTATGTAACTTTGTCTTTACAGGATGATACTGTCCCTGAAGTGCTCCCAATAGAGCAAGTATCAAATCCTGTTGGCATAGACATGGGTCTCAAGGCTTTCTTAGTTAAGTCTGATGGTTCAGAGGTACCAATTCCTAAGTACTACCGGAAGGCTCAAAAACGACTAAAAAAAATTCAAAAAGTTGTCAGTAGATCAAAGAAAGGTAGTAGCAACAGAAAGAAAGCTGTAGGTAAACTGGGAAAAGCTCATAAGAAGGTTGCTGACACTCGAAAAGATTTTCATTTTAAGACCGCTAAAAGTTTACTAGATAACCATGACTTGGTTGCTCATGAGAAGCTAAACATCAAAGGTTTGGCTAGGACTAAACTAGCTAAATCCGTACTAGACGCTGGATGGGGTCAATTTCTGTCTATATTATCAAGCAAAGCCGTTCGCGTAGCGTGGCCTACGGCCATAAATGCTGGTTTGGTCACAGTTGCAGTAAACCCCCGAAATACCAGCCAAAATTGTTCCAATTGTGGAACAAAAGTTCCCAAGAAATTAAAAGACCGCATCCATTCCTGTCATTCCTGTGGTTACACCGAGGATCGTGATGTAAATGCGGCAAAAAATGTTTTGAAGTTGGCGGTGGGGCATCCCGTCGGAAATAAAGCTTACCGAGTATCCGTTCGCGCAGCGGAGGCGAAAGCCGATACCAGTAGGTGGAGTTGGTAAGAAGCCCACACTGTAATCTACGATTCAGTGTGGGAGTATGTCACAAGAGGAATCCCTTAATCAAGAGGGTACGGAATTGGTAAAAAATCTTGTTTACCTCATTATATCATGTTCGGATAATTAGTGATAAAAAACCTGATCCGATGAAACCTTACTCCTTTACTTCAGCATAGCTGCCTGCCCACCTTCCGGGCGGTGGTTTAGGGGGGATTCCCTCTGCCTTCGATTCGGATCTTAGTATAAGTATTCAGGACATGAGCTTACTAGGATAAACGCTATATGTCCAGTTAATTATAGCATTTTAATTTGAAACTATGATTTATATAAAAAGCGATACGATGATTTTTTTTTGTTATGAGAAATAGTGGGGTTGATGATATATTTTTCAAGGCTATATAGCAGTTATAAATTGGGTGAGGGACTTTTGTCCTAGGTTAATGGTAGTAGGGAGTAGGTAGTAGGGAGTAAGGAGTAGAGTAGTGGTAAAGATGTAGTGGTTTTGCTACAAAAAAATCCTATCGAAGAAAGCCCATTTCTGACACTAGGCACCCTGACACTAGGCACCCTGACACTAGGTCAGAAACCTAAAACCTCAAGCCTAAAGCCTAAAGCATTCTAGGGGTTTGAAAAATTTTTGTTAACTTTTTAAACCACTAACCGACTCCTGCAATTCCTGAGCTACGGCTACAGTTGAGGTTAAGGAACTTGAAATTTCCCTAGAGGAATCAAAGGTGCGTTCCGAGAATTGAGCCATCTCTTTGATCAACATAGCAACCCTCTGAGTGGTTTCGCTTTGGGAAACACTCCCCTGGGAAATGGCTGCTACTAGCTGCTCGATCTGGCACGAAGCCGACCTCAGCTGTTTCAGATTCTGCTTAGCTTCCTCAACTCGACTTGTCCCCTTCTCCACCACAGCAGTGCTCTGTTCCATTACCTTCACTAATTGAGACGTTTCTAGGTCGATCTCATCTACTATCTTGTGAATTTCCTGGGTAGCTTTGATCAATTGGTTGGTAAGCTGATTTACTTCTTTGGCAATCACGACAAAACCCTGAATCCCATTACCAGACCGCCCAGCCTCAATCTCAGCGTTAATAGCCAAAACATTGGTTTGGACCAAGAGCATGTTGCTCAAGGCAACCACCTTAGCAATCTTCTCGGAAGATTTACCTAGCTGGTTCACTCTTGACGTGGTTTCGCCAATCGTGTCTCGCAATTCCAGGATACTCTCCTGAGTTAGATGAATAGCACTGCTGCTAGCTTCAACAGTGGTTGCAATTCCATCAACCACCCTCGCCGCCTGATCAGCATTCTCAGCCACTGCTTGAATCGAATCGGTGATTTGCTCCACTGAATCCAGGGCGTGATTGGTTTCTGAAGCGTGCTTAAGAGCATCTTCTGCTAGTTGACCGACTACCACCTCGTTGTTTCCCAGTAAGGTATTGACTTCAACCGCTGAGTTGTTGACCTGGGTTACGATAGTTTGCAAATTTTCAATAATGGTGTTAGAATAATCAGCAACTTTACCAATCTCATCCAAAGTCAGGTCAGAGCGCACTGTCAGATCTCCTAGTGCTGCCCCTTGCAAATTTTCAAGCAGTACCAGCAGTTGCTCCTGGAGTGCTTCTTTTTCCTGTCTTTGCTCTTGAGAAATTCTTTCCGTATTTTCCAGGAGATTAGCCTGCTCTACAGCAAAGCCCAATTGAATCGCCACTTGAGTGAAAACGTTGATATCCGTTTCCTGCCAAGCTCTTGGCTGTGAACATTGATGGGCAGCCAGAAAGCCAATCAAGTTCCCTGCCACGAAAATCGGTGCCACTAAACTTGCCTTAGCTCCAAGCAGTAGAGAAGTTTGGCCAAGCCTCTCTACTTGGGACTGCTGGTAGTAGGTCAACTCACCCTCAAGATTATCAATGGCTAGAACCTGATGTGACTGGTAGTGATCAACATCCTCTAGGGCAAAATCCAACTCTTCCTTCTGTGTTTCTGGGGTAACAGAGCCATCCAGAGTTACTGAAAGGCCAACCATTGAGCCTTTATGATTCTGTTCGAGGAGGTAAATGATTGTGCGATCGCACGAGAGCGCTCTTTTAATTCCCACCACCGTAGCTGCGAAAATCTTTTCCCGTTCTAGGGATTTAAGCATGCTAGCGGTAATCTCATTTAACGTTTGGGAAATGTCCACCGTGGCTTGCTGCTGTTCCAGGAGCAGGGCTTGGGTGAGGGCATCACCAATTTGTCTAGTTAACTGCTGCATTAACTCACGTTCTGACTCCTGCCAAGGGTGGGGTTTTGAGCAATCATTCGCATACAACAAGCCGAAAAGTTCACCCCCAACTATAATTGGGGCAACTAGGCTGGCTACGACACCAAGGCGTTCAAGGAACTGGCCAGGAGCACCAGTTAGAGTAGCTTGTTGAAGGTTCTCGACACTCACAAGCTTCTCCAACTTAAACTGTCTAATTTCCCCGGTCGTGATTGGCTCATAAATAGTTTGCCCTAGGGCTTCAACCATACCAGAATCTACGACCTCCGCTGCAATTATCCCGCTTTTGAAGTCAGGATTAAAGCGATAGATAAACACACGGTCTGTCTTGAGGGCAAGGTGTACCCCATAAACGGAAGTTTCTAGGATATTGTCGAAGTTTAAGGATTGCTGAAGCTGGTTGCTGACTAGCGCTAGTGTCCGCGCCTGTTCAGTTTCTTGTTCTTGCTCCTGTAATCGACCTTTGACCCGTGTCACCAGGTTATTAAAGACTTGAGCCAATAGCTGCGTCTCGGTAGCACCAACAAGCTCCGCCTGAACGTTCAGGTTGCCTGCAATCACCGCTTTGGCAGTATTAGCCAACTGACCCAAGGGTTTTGCTAACTGATCGGATAAAGCTCTCACTACCAAGGTAATAATAATGCCCAGTAGCACGAACACACTAGTGGGACTTTAGCGCAAATTATAAACAAAAATCGTGCTACTCTATATAGAGTATGCTTTTTAGGTTCGTATTCTTCTCCACTCAATCCGATGAAAGAAACCGTTTCCACAGCAATGCCCCCCTGCTTT
>NZ_JAAHHU010000880.1:0-2033 GCF_010672095.1 Moorena sp. SIO3I6
CTGGGGGGGCGACGAAACAGTCTGAAATGCTTGGTATGTAAAGTTTGTAGGATTTTGTGGTATAAAAAGGTAGGTCTCTCAATTTGCAACAAGACCTACCTATAGACAATGTTACCAGAATTCTACCAAAACCATCTCAAAAGTCAATTGAGTCTAGCTGAATATATTTTCTTAAAAATTTTTATAAATCTATTACAGTCAATTAAAAAAGTTAATTTAGAAAAATTAGCCAATGCTCTCCCTTTACCCATTAAATTTAAAAGTAGAAGAAAAAGAATCCGAAGGTGCGCTTTCCGTTGGCGAATTAAATTCGCCACGGGTCGCACCTAAAGATTTTTATCGTTACCAAAGTTAACAATTGAAGACTTGTGGTTTCCAATAGTTGAAGAATGCTTGAAAAGATACTTTACCGATGAAAAACTAATTTATTTAGCAATTGATAGAACGAATTGGTGTTATATCAATTTATTCATGGTTAGCCTCATTTGGGATAAAAGCGATGCAGCGCGGTCTTGGGGGTTCCCCCCATGAGCGACTGCATCAAGACAGAGCGTTTCCACTATATTTTACCTTGTTACCCAAGTTAGGTAGTAGTAATTTAAAAGAACAACAAAGTATTTTATCAAAAGTTATCCCGATTTTAAAAAACTCTAAAATCTGTGTATTGGGAGATTGACCTTTGGTCACGCTTCGCGAACGAGAATTTTGTTCGGTAAAGTTAGCAAATCATCTTCAGGAATTGGGTAGAGATTTTTGTTTGCGTTTAAAAAAGAATGAGTTAGTTGAATATCAAAAAAAGAGTTGGATTAAATTAAATGATTTAGGTCTAGTACCTGGAGTGTCTTTATTTATTAAAGGAATTAAAGTCACGAAGACTCGTGGTTTCCTAAGTTTTAATATTGCCGCTAAATGGAAACGTAAACTTAACGGAGTAGCCCCAAAAGAAGGATGGTTTATTTTGACAAATTTGGATAGCTTAAATTCGGCGATTTCAGCCGACAAACAAAGATTTGATTCGTTGGCGAAGCCTGGCGAGCGAAGCGAGGCATGGAAATGTTTAGAGATTTTAAGACAGGTGGTTATAATTTAGAAAAGACTAACGTTGAAGGTAAACGCTTTATTTCTCTAGTTTTATTGATGATTATAGCTTATACTTCGGCAACTATTCAAGGTCATAACATTAAACGTAAAGGAATCCAAAACTATGTGTCTCGTGTAAAAGAATCTGGCCGATTGGAGAGAAGACATAGCAGTTTTTACGTTGGTTTATATGGTCAAACCTGGGTTAACTTCAAAGATGTTTGTCTAGAATTAGTAACCGAATTAATGAGACGTGGGTCCTAATAAGCGATGCAGCGCGGTCTTGGGGGTTTCCCCCATGAGCGACTGCATCAAGACAACGAAAGTATTATCAACGAGGTCTAAGGGCTAGATTACTTATAGAGTCTGCGTTTTAGATTATTTCGTCGCCCCCTCAGACAGAAGTGGGTAGCTTTTATGGGAATGATTTAGTGTTATCTCCTGGGTTTAAAGATATTAATTTGAAAGTGTCGGCAGTTTTTGATATATAGCAATTATTACTTGGGTGAGGTGCAAATTCTTTGGTTTTAGGGAATCGGGAATCGGGAATCGGGAATCGGCATTCTAGTTAAGCTACAAACAAAACGCTATTACAAGCAAAACGCTATAATTATTAAAATAATAGTTTTATCAGCAATAAAATTCTCCCCATCTCCCCATCTCCCCATCTCCCCACCTCCCCATCTCCCCATCTCCCCACTTTTCCCCTGTTCGCTGTTAAATAACAAATAAAGTAGAGCCGAAAATAATGAAATCAACTGCCACAATTACTCGGAACCCGACTATTCCTCCTTTAGAAAATGGGGATCAACTAACCCTTGCTGAATTTGAGCGTCGCTATTCCGCTATGGCTGATTTAAAAAAAGCCGAATTAATTGAAGGAATTGTTTACATGGCATCTCCCCTGAGAATTACACAACATGGTGAACCCCATGCTCAGATTATGTTGTGGT
>NZ_JAAHHU010000881.1:0-2029 GCF_010672095.1 Moorena sp. SIO3I6
TGTTTTACATTACACGGAATAAGCTGGTCACTTTCGTCTTCACCCGCAATCTAGTTTGGCATTCTCAATTAAAAGACTTAGGTCAATTGGTAGATTGGGCAAATGGATATTTAATAGCCTACTCCACCAAAAAATACCATTACGAAAAGCACCTGACTACTCGTCTACATTCCCTGGCGGAAATTTTACTCATTGATAAAATTATTCAGCACATACCTCCAGAGTGCGATCGCTTAATTTTAATCCCCCATCAGTATTTACATTTGTTGCCCCTTCATGCCTTACCGATTACCAGTAAGCAGGAAGAAGCTACATCTGAAATTCTGATGGATCGCTTTCCAGCAGGGGTAAGTTACGCCCCTAGCTGTCAACTACTCCAACTTGCTCAAACTAGAAAACGCCCGGACTTTACCCACCTGTTTGCCGTTCAAAACCCCACGGGTGACTTAAGTTACGCCAACATCGAAGTAGAAGTCATCAAACACTACTTCAAACCACCAGATATAGAAGTACTCGTGGAAAATGATGCCACCAAAGCCGCTATAGATAGCAAAGCTCTCAACACTTACCACTGTTTACATTTTAGCTGTCACGGTTACTTTAACTACGAAGAACCACGTAAATCCGCTCTAATTCTGGCCAATGCCCACAAAGCTGCATCTGCTGAACCCAATTCGGAGCGCTATTTACGGGTAAGTGAAGAGGAAATCTTTGACCTAGAGAAATGTCTGACTATCGATCAAGTCTTTGAGTTACAACTAGAACAATGTCGCCTGGTCACCCTTTCTGCTTGTGAGACGGGATTGATTGATTACACCAACATCAGCGATGAATACTTTGGTTTACCCAGTGGTTTCTTAGTTGCCGGAAGTCCAGCGGTAGTTAGTAGCCTGTGGACAGTGAAGGATTTATCGACAGCATTGTTGATGATTAAATTTTATCAGAATCTGGGAGAGCAGATACCTTTAGCAGTTGCCCTTAACCAAGCGCAATTATGGCTGCGGGATAGTACCAAAGAAGAATTAGAGGAGTACATTAATAATTTGCCTTTGACTTTTGTTGATAAATACGTAACTAAGGCTAATTTTCACAATTTTAATAACAGCGATAAACCCTTTGAGGCACCATTTCATTGGGCTGCATTCTGTGCGATTGGTAAATAGGAGTTAAGACTATGGCATTAGAAAATCAATTTTTATCTGCTTTCAAAGAACTACTGGACACCGAAACTGAGTTGTTTAAAGACTCAGAACGAACGGAACTCGAAGGATTAATTACTTCATTCCGAAATGATACTAAACAGCTAGCCGATGAGATCACTCGCTGGTGTGCTTCTCACTCAGACATTAATAATGCTTTGATAGCTCTAATGGCTAGGAAACTAAGTGATGAAAGGCCAGCTGGAGCCGCTTTCCCCACTTCTGAAACTAAAGCTGAGTATGAAAAGAACTTGACAGAAGAACTACTCAACGTTCTCCGTCAGAGTTCTCCCCCAGAAAACCCCGAACCCAACACTCCCGCTGATGACTGATTTTGCCTTGCGACTCAAAAACCCCAGCGTCACCCTTTATGCCTTCCATCTCTGCCAAGACCTAAGCCAAGAACTGGAACAGTTGCGAGAGGATGCGGATCAGTTGTGGCAACACTGTGCTAACCTCAGCCAACCCCTAGGTATCCCAGAGCTGAAATCCTTACCGGAAAAAATACCATCCCCTCCCAGCCAAACAGCGATCGCAAGCCATTACCTAGAGTTAGTCCCAGGGAATGCTCCCTTAACCTACACTGCACCAGTGCAACTAGCAGGCTCTGCTCTAATAGTCCAGGTCTATCCGGTTAAAATTCATGATACCTATGCCCTTGACCTAACCCTGTCTTGCCAGAATACCGTTGTTGCAGCCAGTCAATTTAGTCACTTCAATCCCCAAGGGTGCCTCCTAGCCAACAAGATTCAAGCTTCTTTAGGACAAACCTTAGTGCTCTATGGGGAACCAGTAGGCACTCCCGAGGAAGATAGAACGTTAGCCGATGC
>NZ_JAAHHU010000882.1:0-2027 GCF_010672095.1 Moorena sp. SIO3I6
GCTGAATCAAGAACTTGAACGTTATCAGGAGGAAAGACAGATGCCTTTGATTAGTCGAGTGGAAGAAAGGGCAATGAAGAGGGGTCTGGAACAAGGACTTCAACAGGGACTTCAACAAGGACTTCAAGACTATCGGGAAGGTTTTCAAGAGACAGTGGTTAAAATTTTACAAAATCGGTTTGAATCGGTATCACCAGAATTGGTGGCAGCGATTAATGCCATAGAAGATATCTCTGTGTTGAAACAGTTGATTGATCACTCTCTTAAGAGTAACTCCCTTGAGGAATTTGAGCAGCTCTTGGCACAACATCAGGTTAGTCAGGAGAATTGAAGAGTATGGAAACGGGCAAGAGGCGTTGCTGATTCTGGGTATGGTTTTGCCCCCCTAGCCCCCCAATTTTGGGGGGAACAAGACTTTCTTGCGTCCCCCAAAGTTGGGGGATTTAGGGGGCTTGACCAAAACCAGATGATCGCGCATTCATTCCTTGATTCAGCAACGCCGGAATTTTAACTGGCAAGATGCCCATTCCACTTTAGCCATCTAATCTTACTCACTACTGGCTCGATTACCATAGTATTTATATCCCTAAACCAATAAACAATGCCCCAAGTAGAGCTGGTAAAAATTTTCCTGGCTTCCCCTAGTGATGTGAGAAGCGAGCGGAACTATGTAAAAGAAGTAGTGGAGGAAATTAACCAAACTACTGCTCTGAGTAAAGGTGTCATGCTAGTAGTACGTTCGGGAAAAAATACTTATCCGGGCTATGGTGAAGATGGCCAAGCTGTACTCAATACTCAGATTGGCAATATGGAAGAGTACGAGCTATTTGTGGGCATTATGTGGAACCGCTTGGGTACTTCCACGCCCCGTGCCAAGTCTGGAACTGTGGAAGAATACAAACGAGCAGTTGCGGCTTTTGAGAGTAATAGGAAACCGGATATCTGGTTTTATTTTCGAGATGCACCAGCGAAGCTAAACAGCGATGATGAACTGGAACAGCGAAAGAAGGTACTGGATTTCAAGAAAGAAATTCAGAGCAAGGGATTAACAAAAGATTACAGACAACCAGCAAATTTTCGCGACAGATTTCGTCAAGATTTGTCCCTGTGGTTGGCAAAGACTAAAGGAAAAACAGCTACAACGGAACAAAAAAAGTCATCCACTACGGCTAATCAAAGGAGAAAATCAAATTCGACCTCCACGGCAGCAAAAAAAACATCAAGTACTAAATCTCCCTCTAAGACAACTGAACGAAAAAAATCATCCACTACAGCTAATCCAAGGAGAAAATCAAATTCGACCTCCACAGCAGCAAACAAGCCATCAACTACTAAATCTCCTAAAAAACCTCCTGTACAAAGCGTACAAACTTCAGGTAATTGGATTTTGTTAAAAGATAACTATTACTTAGCGAAATCAGTAGAAACAAAATCAGATGGGACTATTTCAGTTCAAATCACAACAAACGATCTGGAAGAACAGGCGAATTTAAAAGATATAAAACCTGATCAATTTTCCCACGACTCAAAAATCAGTTATGGCTATCAGAATGAAGCTTCACTTACTCAATTCAAGGATTTGGAGATAATATCTACTGGAAGCAAAAATCTATTTGTTATTACTCTAATATTACCAATCCAACAGTCTCAGGAAAATCTTTTTCAAAATATAAGATTTGGTCTAAATCATGGTAATTATTATAATGCTGACCAAATCGCTGAAATGTGGGTTAAAAAAATTTTACGGATCAATGATGATAGTTTGATATCCAATCATGAAAATTCTTTGATGCTCGATTCTTTTATTAACCATTCCAGTAGAGGAAAGCCTATAGAGCCAATTAATTTACCCGAGCTATGGAAAAAGCGAAAAAGGCAAAAAGAGAAGTTCTTGAGAATCGCAAGACTGGCCGCAGTTTATGAACTCAAAATGAGCGGTATAGTTGATCATATATTGGAATTAAGGCTAGGCCCTATCAAAAATCAATTAATGACTGTTAAATTTCGTGGCACGAGAAGGTCAAGAT
>NZ_JAAHHU010000883.1:0-2026 GCF_010672095.1 Moorena sp. SIO3I6
AATCATTAAACTAAGCCGGTGAGTCGCCTCACCGACTCGTCTTCAAAACCGTACGTGATACTTTCGTATCATACGGCTCCTCATCATAGGAATCCTTGTCAGTGGCACCTCTAAAACGGATTTTCATCTATCTCATGTGAGTTGATTTTGTTTCCGTGTTTGGCATCGTGACAGTGGAGGTGTAATAATTCTAAATTTTTGTTTAGATTACTTCCACCATTAGCACGTGGTATTATGTGATGTTTTTCCAACAAATCTCCATCTTTAAAGGTAAGTCCACAATGAGTACATTTCCCTTCTTGCCGTTCTAAAAGCTTTCCCTTCTGAGTGGTCATCTCAGGATGTTCTCTCATTCTGGTGCTCCAATAGATTAGGTCTCCATCGTAAGGGCTTCTGGTGTCCTGGACTTTTTTATGCCTGACAATTTCTGTTTTAGCATGTTTTGGGAGGCTAATACCCTCTTTAGTCATGAACACCCAGTTATCATCTCCGATGGTTCCCCAATATTTCTTGTTTACCCAGGATTTCGATTTCTTTGGATGTCTCCTGTATCCCCATCTTTGGAGTTTATTCCATAGCATGTTCCCTAAGTCGTTGAAGGTTTCTTTACTACAGACCCCTCTGTAGTAGTTACACCATCCACGTATAATAGGTTTAAGGTGGCGTATTAATGCTTCCTGAGGGGCAGCTCTATGTTTCCTAATGGCATTTGAGAGCTGCCCGTAATGCTCTTGGACTTTTTCCTTAGATGGTTTGATGATGGTTTTAAAGCCTTGTTTTGAGTGGTTTTTACCTGCTTTGTATTGACGTATGTTAAATCCGAGGAAGTTGAATCCGTCAAGGGTATGGGTCATTTGAGTTTTACTAGGCTTTAATTCCAAACCCATGTTATGTAGCCAGTTGTTAATCACTTCCTGACATTCTTCTACCACTTTCTGGTCTTTATGTAGGATGACGAAATCGTCAGCATATCTGATTAAGGCTAATCCCTTTTTGTAGTGGGTTTTTTTACCTTTTACAGAGTTGGCGTAATCCCATATGGCTTTTTCCATTCCGTGGAGGGCTATGTTCGCTAAAAGTGGAGAGATGACTCCACCTTGAGGAGTACCCTCATTTGTAGGTGAGAATATCCCGTTATCCATCACACCGGCTTTTAACCAGGACTTTATTAGACGTCTCATGGATGGATAAGTATTTAATTTAGTTAGAAGTGCTTCGTGGTTAATTTTGTCGAAACATTTGGCAATGTCAGCATCTAATACCCATTTAGGTTTTTTGTTAATGCTTACATATATTGCTCCGATGGCATCATGACATGAGCGTCCTGGTCTGAATCCATATGAGTTAGGTTCAAATGTGGCTTCCCATTCAGGTTCAAGAGCCTGTTTGGCAAGTGCCTGTAATGCGCGGTCGTATATGGTCGGTATTCCTAATGGGCGTTTTTCCTTCCGTCCAGGTTTGGGTATCCATACCCTTCTGGTTGGTTGTGCCCTTTTTGAGATTATTAGGCTGTCTACTAAGGCGAGTCGTTGCTTACTTGTTAGAGCTTTCTTCCCGTCTATTCCAGCAGTCTTTTTGCCTTTGTTCTCTTGGGTAACCCTTCGGACCGCAATCATTTTGGCTGTCCAGGACTTCATCAGGATTTTTTGTAGTTTTCGTACCACGCGGACGTCTCCACGTTGAGAGGCTTGATATATTCGTTTTTGTAACTTCCACAAAGTCTTTTCTAGCTTTTGCCAGTTAACTTTGTTCCATTCTGACTGTGGAGCGAACCCCCGAGTTTTAGACTTATTCATTACTACTTACGACCATATCTTTTCCTATAACGTGAGTCTGTCTGCGTATCCTAGGTATTACCCTAGGCATTTGCTTCTGACTCAATCTTGTCCTCACATGACTTGCGGCTAGCTACCTACTCGAAATGTTCGACCTTTTCGAGAGTACATGTGAGAATTACCTCGTTCCTGATAATCATATTTTGAACTTTTAGGGCAGTACTGTTCACCGGGAGTTGTGGGAAATCTTA
>NZ_JAAHHU010000884.1:0-2023 GCF_010672095.1 Moorena sp. SIO3I6
GTGTAAGCGATCGCATCCAACTGTCTTACCAACTCCGGTGACCAAGGTTCCTCACAAACTCTCTGATTTTGACAAGTCAGCCACTCAATTAAATGCGATCGCATCACACCTGGTAAAATTCCAGCTTCCACTGGTGGTGTCCACCACTGACCATCTCCCCATCCCCATAAGTTACCTGTGCTAGTTTCCAGCCAATTCCCGTGATTATCTACCAAAATCCCTTCGAGTGCTCCCATATTTTGCGCCATTTGCTTCGCCAGCCATGGAGATAGGTAATTCCCGGTCTTCTGAGTGGGTAAGCAGCGATGAAATTTTACCGAAGAGGACTGGGCTACCCAAGCAGTGATACCCTGTTCTTGCCACTGGGCTAAATTAGCTGGCAGAGGACGACCCATAATCAATTCTCGTCCATCGGGGAATAGGGTAATTCTCAGCACTGGGTAAAGGGTGATCAGTGATTGTGCTCCTTGGCGCAATTGCTCCCAATCCGGCTGTTGCCAACCAAATGCTTGTAGACTCGATTGGAGGCGATGGCAATGATTAGTCCAATGGGTTAGTGGGTGATCTAATGACTGATCGTAAACCCGTAGGGTAGTAAAAACTGTAGCGCCATATATAAATCCTGGCTCATCAATGGTCAGGCTCAGGGAGTTGCCCTCAATTAGCTCGGCATTGTACCAGAAGCAAGGTTTTGACATCGCTCTTATAGTAATTAACCAGAATTGCGATTATAATCTCCTTTTCCTCTTCGAGCGGTTTGTCTAGAACGGATGGTATACTGACCATGAATGTTGACCAAGTAGGGAACTATATAGGTTAAACCCCCTGAAATCCATCGCTGTCGATTCATCTGTCCTTGTAGGAGAGCTGAACCATGATTGATCACAAATAAAACTGAGCCAACCACCAAAGCCACCCTCAGCGCAGTTGGCATCAATTCGAGATCAACAACACTTAGACAGAACTCTTTTAGAGGTTTCACCCTGTAGCTATCTAGGAAGCTGTTAACGATACAATTTTACGTGACATACTCCCACACTGACATTACAGGTTCAGTGTGGGCTTCTTACCAACACCAGCTATTGCCTCGGTTACTCGGTAAGCTTTACTGCTGACGGAATGCCCTACCGCCAATTTCAATACATTTTTTGCCGCGTTCACATCACGATCCGCTGTGTATCCACAGTGAGGACAAGAATGGATGCGGTCTTTTAGTTTCTTTGGTACTTTGATTCCGCAATTAGAACAGTTCTGACTGGTATTTCGAGGATTCACTGCAACTGTAACCAAGCCAGCATTTATGGCCGTAGGCCACGCTACGCGAACGGCTTTGCTTGATAGTATCGACAAGAATTGCCCCCAACCAGCGTCCAATATAGATTTAGCCAACTTAGTTCTGGCCAAGCCTTTAATATTTAATTTTTCATGAGCAACTAGATCATGATTGTCCAGTAAGCTTTTTGCTGTTTTAAAATGAAAATCTTTTCGAGTGTCAGTAACCTTCTTGTGAGCTTTACCTAGTTTACTGACAGCCTTCCTTCTATTGTTACTCCCCTTCTTGGATCTACTGACAGCTTTTTGGATTTTTTTTAATCGCTTTTGAGCCTTTCGGTAGTATTGAGGAATTGGTACCTCTGAGCCATCGGACTTTACTAGAAACGATCTGAGACCCATGTCTATTCCGACGGGGTTGGTCACACTGTCTACTGGGATGATCTCCGGTACGGTATCATCTTGAATTGACAGCGTGACGTAATAGCCATCAGCTTTTCGGGTTATGGTTGCTGTCTTGATTTTAAACCCTTCTGGGATGGGTCTATGGTAAATCATTTTGACCTTCCCAAACTTTGGAAGAGTCAAAATATTGCCATTTATAGGGTTTTTGCTAAGAGAGGGAAAAGTAAATGACTTATATCTATTTTTCCCTTGAAAGCGAGGTCTTCCGCTCTTTCTTCCGTTACTATCCCCTTTGAGGTACCGCTTAAAAGCTAGATCTACTCTCTTGACACAGTCTTGGAGAACT
>NZ_JAAHHU010000885.1:0-2019 GCF_010672095.1 Moorena sp. SIO3I6
GCTGATTGACCGTTGCGGTCATATTCACCATTGTTATTGGGTTTAGGCTTGCAGCGAGCCTTCATCCCTTTGACATTTAAGTCTTCAAAGACAAGAGCATCAGCTTCATTTACTATCTTTTTTGCTGTTTCCCAGTGATAGGCATTTCGTTTATCGGTTATACGATCGTAAAGAGATGCAACTCTAGAGTAGGCTTTTCTTCTGTTTTTAGAACCTTTCTTTTTCTTACTAGCAGATCTTTGCCTTATTTTTAGACGCCTTTCTCTACGCTTAAATGGCAACCCTTGAGCCTGGTTTGATACTATCTCACCATCAGAAATGCTAACAAGCTTCTTTATACCTAAGTCACACCCTTTGACTCGATCAGGGGAAATTTCCTCTTTAGTCTTTACTGGTGGAGTTGGTACCGTTTTATCTTCAATTTGGAGACTCACGAACCATCCACGAGCCTTGCGTCGGACAGTGACAGATTTTAAAACAAACCCTTCGGGGATAGGACGGGAATTATGAAAACCCATCCAGCCAATACCAGGCAAGTAAATCCGGTCGCCATCTAACTTGACCTGCCCAGGAGAATATTTGAAGCTTCTGAATCTAGATCTTCTTTTAGGCTTAGGATATCCCGTTTCTCCTTTGAAAAACTTAGAGAAAGCTACATCTAGTTGTCTCAATGTCTGTTGCAAGACAGTTGAATTGATAGCTTTGTACCAAGGTCTCTCTTTCTTTAGTATGGGAAGATTCGAACTTTGAGCTTCATAAGCGTTTCTTCTAGGATTATTTTTGTGGTTTTTCCAGGGATAGCCAATTGAATGCGACTTACTAACAGAACAAGTTAATGGACACACCTCTCCCTTACTTTTTAGATCGCAGTAGTTACCCAGTCTAGGGGCTTTCGCTTGATCATAAGAATCGATTCTGTCTCTAAGTAGGTAGTTGTACTGTGAGCGCAACATATCTAGCCAGTTAGACATCGTGGCTTCTTGTTGTCGGCTAGGTTTGAGTTTGTTGGTGTATCCAAGCTGCATGATTCGACCTTTTTATCCGTGCTATATTGATTATAGCTTTTAGAAATACTGATGTCAATAGCATGACCAAAAAAACTGGACGACCTCCAATACATGGAGAGGCTAAAAAAGCACGCACTGTTAGGACTACGGAAGCTGCTTGGAATGGCTTGAAAAACATGGCAAGTAAGGCTGGCTTGACTCTATCGGAGTATTTGGAAGCCTTGGGGAAAACTGGCTTATTGCCATAGGTATTGCTTGAGGGAAAAATTCATCCCCATCCTAAGAGGAGTGGGGTATTCTTTTTCCCTCAAACTCCCTTATTCGATAAAACGATTTGAAGAAATTGAGGGATGGCAGACAGCACGGGAGTTAACAAGGTTGGTTTACGCACTGTCAAAGGAGGGAGAGTTTTCCCGTGATTTTGGTTTGTGTAACCAGATGCGTCGTGCAGCGGTTTCGATTATGTCAAATATTGCTGAGGGTTTTGAGAGTCGGACACAACGTCTTTTTATTGAGTTCTTAGGTCGAGCTAGAGGCTCTGCGGGTGAACTACGTTCTCAAGCCTATGTTGCTCTTGATGCTGGTTACATTCATCAATCTCAGTTTACACAACTATTTGATCTATGCCAGAAGTGCAGCCGACAAATTACAGGCTTCATGGCATATCTGAAAACCTACCCTGATCAAAACCGACTCCGCGAGGATGAAGGAGATTATCGTATTGATTGACAGTTTTGAAACTCGACTTCCCTGAGATCTTTTCTCTTTACATCTGAATTGTAAACATTGATGGTAGATGGAAAGACAGTAGAATTTTCCCGCGAATTTTGCCTAATTGCAAAAGCCATCTAGCGCGGTCTTGGGGAGGCAGTGCCGTATTGGGGAGGTAATGCGATCGCGCTTTTCCCCACATACTTCCAAAACCATCAGCCACTGCATCAAGACAGTGAGTTCCACGCTCAACTTTTAACCTCCCAACCTTCAACCTTCAACCAGCTAACCTTCAACCTCT
>NZ_JAAHHU010000886.1:0-2019 GCF_010672095.1 Moorena sp. SIO3I6
TCGACAGCAACTAATGCCAATTACCCCAAGTTCCCCTAGGGAATCGATTAAAGAAAGAAAAGCTAAAGTTGTAAATAATGACGTAGGCGTATTTACGGTGAAGTTGGTCTGTGAATCATCTGGAAGTATGAGCTTAATTTAATTATCCGTCAAATTAACCGTCGCCTAGGTGAAATCAATCCCCAATTACTTAATCAAATTGAAGAATTATCCTTTTCCCAGTTGGAAGATTTAGGAGAAGCGTTATTAGATTTTGAAACCGAGGTGGATTTGACCAATTGGTTGAACCAGTTAACGGATAAGTAAAATCCGGATAGGTGTAGCACTTAAAAGTAGTGCCATCGAGATCTGATCGAGTGGGTTTGGATTTGCCTTACCCACTCTATTATTGCTCAAAATTCCAGACCCCTCCTAGAGCGCGAGCAATCCCTCGCGGCTTGGGTCCCAGCTGTAGAATGGGCATCTTGTGTAGAACTGGCATCTTGTGTAGAACTGGCATCTTGTGTAGAACTGGCATCTTGTGTAGAACTGGCATCTTGCCAGTTTCCTGCTTATTTTCGAGCGGGCAGGATGCCCACTCTACTGCTATTCATTACTTCACTGACGGAACGCCCTTGATCCAGCTACTGCATCTTGACTCCCTACTCCCTACTAATTGCCTTAAAAGACACTAGAGCCGATAGCCCTCTTAACCACTAATCCTAAGCCCAGAAAGCCCAGAGCCAGTAGACCCTGAGACGACATCGGTTCAGGCACTGGGACTGCTAGAGGCAGTGGACCATTACCTGTCCCGGATTGGGTATCGTTCTTAGCGGTGAAGGTCCCAAATGGACCAATGGGAGGTTGTGTGGTTTGCCAAAAGAAGGAAATCGTTTCTGGAGTGTCGAAATTAGTACTCCAATCTGATCCACCGACAACGCTCCAGACTAGACTGCCATCTTCATCAACCTTGATTGAAAACTCCCCACTGGAACCCAGTGCCTGGTTAGCTTCCCCAAAGCTATAGCCCGCAACTCCTGTAAAGCCTTCAGCTTTGAACTCCAACTCGAACTGATTGACATCATCAAACGCAAGTAAACCATCCGGTTGAGGGAAGGGGGGATCGTTAGGAAAGTCCACACCAGGAGTAACTTTGTGTATATAAGTGTAGATGGTTCCCGCTGGATTTTGGGGCGGCACACAAGTTAGAAAACCAACAGGACAAGAAACGCTACTGGTCAAGTCTCCCAGACTGTTTCCGTCACTATTGATTAGGGATGCATCTACTGTCGGACCCACTGGTCCTGTGATGGTTGCTCCCAGAGTCAGGTCGTCAAGGTTGATCGGGGTAATCGACGCAGCACTAACCCCTCTTGCCGAAAGATCGAAAAGGCTAATTGCGATCAATGCGATCGCTAATTTACTAGTCATGACTATTTTTCCTCAGTAAAATTTTAAAGTAAGCATTAGCTGATAGCTTACAACTGTAGTTATCTATTTCAAGGTGATGGCTGATTTTTATTACCAAGGGTATTTTATATATAAATCCAGCAAGCTTTAGAACATTTAAGAAAAATTCATTAAACTCTGAATTATGTAAATGTTTAGCAAAGGGAATCGGGAATTGGGAATCGGGAATCGGGAATTGGGAATCGGGAATCGGGAATCGGGAATCGGGAATCGGGAATCGGGAATTGGGAATCGGGAATCGGGAATCGGGAATCGGGAATCGGGAATCGGGAAAAATTTATGTGTCCTTAATGAGTTTAAAAGGGCTATATTTTAATCTCAATACATCTAATAAAAACGATTAATAAAGTTATGCCATGCTATTTAAATGAATCGTTTATTTTTAATTTAAATTAAAAATAAAATCAAAAAAATAAAAATTAAATGGTAAGTGTGCGGAGGGTGGAAAGTGTGGGTATTTTGGGAATTTTATTACTAGATACCGTTTTAAATTAGATCATGAAACCCAATTATGAGTTATCATAATCTCTGAATTACTGATCAGACCAAGGAGTGAATAATGTTTTTTCT
>NZ_JAAHHU010000887.1:0-2017 GCF_010672095.1 Moorena sp. SIO3I6
TGTTTAATCGATAATCAGGTATTTGGTCATCATCGTGATGAATTCCCCTGAGATGCCAGTGGGCTGAAGGGGGCTCCACTCGGAGATTTCCGCATAACGCAGCGCATATAGGGTATGCATGGTCTTAAATATGGCCTTACGTGATCCTTTCAAAATGTGCTTAACTGGGTATTTTTTTGGAGAAGGTTCCTGAGGAGTATTAGCGGGAGTAATCTCTTCAGGATTGTTGTTTTCGTTTGGGATAAACTCTTCAGTCATTGTCAAAACCTTTGCTTGAAGTTTATATTATAATAATAACGATTATAAATTATTTTGTCAAGGGGTTTTAGAATTTATTTTCTGAGGGGGTATTGAAAGAAAATGTACAGAATTGAGAATTGATAATTAAGAATTAAAAATTAAAATTGAGAACAGTTGCGTAGGGTGTGTTAGGGGCGGACTTGCCCTAATTTTTTGCTTTTTAGCCAGCCTTGGTATAGTCCGCCCCGTAACGCACCACCGGGTCAAACAGCCAAAGTAAAATTCACCAAAAAAAATGTTAGCGATCGCGTTTTTTTTAGGGAACAGGGAACAGGGAATAGGGAACAGGGAATAGGGAACAGAGGGGAATTTGGGAATGCGTTCGCTTTTAGCGTGACTTTCAGAGAATCGCATTTTTTTGATAAGTAATTTTATCGAAAGTATAGGTAATAGTAAATCGAAAAAGTAATTAATTTTGATAATTTTTTCCCTATTCCCTACTCCCGATATTTTCCTGTGTTAAACTATATATAGATTGGGTTTCAAGCATCTACTAGTTAATGCTATATAATTAACTGGAGGCTAATCCTTGACTAAATTAACCGGCTTGATCAAAATCTCAAGCCATCAGGACTCATTTGCCAAGGCAGATGTGGTGTTTGTTCACGGGCTGGGAGGGAATGCGATAAGCACGTGGCATCCTAAGGAAAAACGGGATGATGATGACTTCTGGCCAGTTTGGTTAGGAAACGATCAGCTAGGTCTTAATATCTGGTCTTTTGGGTATAACGCTGAAGGGACAAACTGGAAAAGCAACAGCAGTATGCCCCTTTTCGATCAAGCCAGTAATTTATTAGATTGGTTAGATATCCACGATATCGGCAAGCGTCCATTAGTATTTATTACTCACAGTATGGGCGGGCTTTTAGTCAAAAAAATGCTTAGCAGTGCTTTGACGTTTCAAGAGCAAGCTATTCTTGAACAGACTAAAGGGATTGTATTTATGGGTACTCCCCACACTGGGTCTCATCTAGCTAATTTAATTGATAATATTGGCGTTTTGACACAAGCCACAGTAAGTGTGGAGGAACTAAAAGCTCATCACCCTCAGTTACGGGAATTAAATGAGTGGTATCGAGAAAACGTTCGGAGTTTAGGAATTGCCACAAAGGTCTATTATGAAACCCAGCCTGTAAAAGGAATTTTGGTGGTAGACCCAGATAGTGCTAACCCAGGCATTGAAAAAGTTAAGCCGGTTGCCATAGAAAAGAACCATATTGACCTATGCAAACCAGAGTCTCAAAACAGTCAGGTCTATCTTGGTGTCAAGAAATTTATCAAAGAATGCCTCAAACTGATTCCAAGCGGAGGACCAACAGTATTAAAACAGTTTTCCTTTAAAGTAGTAACAGTTAACCCTAGAGGAAAAATAATCAAGCCAGAATCCCAGCAGCAAGCGCATTATTTCACTGAACATCTGGGAAATGGAGTAAACCTAGATATGGTGTCTATCCCAAAAGGAACGTTCTTAATGGGTTCCTCGAAAAGCGAGAGCTGGAGTGATTACAGGGAAAGACCTGTACACCAAGTAAGCATTCAACCCTTTTTCCTGGGGAAATATCAGGTAACCCAGGCGCAATGGAGAGCTGTGGTTAACAACCTCCCAAAAGTTAACCGGGACTTAGATCCAGACCCCTCTGAGTTTAAAGGAGATAATCGACCAGTAGAGCAAGTAAACTGGTTCGATGCAGTGGAATTTTGCGATCGCCTCTCTGAA
>NZ_JAAHHU010000888.1:0-2017 GCF_010672095.1 Moorena sp. SIO3I6
AGCAAGTATCCTTTACCTAAATCTCCGGAAGAGATTATTATATCTCCCGAGGGAAACGCTTTGTCTGACCAGTGGGGTGCTAATGAAGAGTATGATATCGTCTTTTTGTTTAGAAAATTGTCGTACAGCGATTATGGTAGCCAGTTTATAAAAAAATCTTTTCAGGTTTTAAGACCAAAGGGTATGGTGATTATCCTGGAACCTACCACTGACAGTTTGGTTCCTTCACCATCATTTTTGCCAGAATTAGAAATAATGGATTTATTGATTGGCGGAGTTAAAGCTCCCCCGCTTTACTCCACCGATAAAATTGTTAAGCTTTTAAAAGAAGTAGGCTTCATGAAAACTGAAGTGGTGTCTACCCAAAAGGGTAGTTTTTTATTTGTAGTAGGTTGGAAAAATTAATCAGGGATTATCTATACTGGTATCCCCTTGATTTCCGTCTTGACTAATGACCCAAGAAATGTTGGTTTGGATTACCAACATTTTGCCTACCAAAACTAGGGCTCATTATTAAAATTCAAAAAGCGATGCAGAGGTGCGACCCGTGATGGCGAACGCGCCCCGCGTGACCTACGGTCAAGGGATTGCTCGCCATCACGGAAAACGCACCATTACGGTCTTGGGAAGGCAGTGCCGCCAAAGGGGGTTACCCATGAGCGACTGCATCAAGAATAGAGCAAGGATTATAACCATAGTAAGCCTTGATCATCAAAATTATTGCAATATTTTTTTAATAGTTGCGATAATACCCCCTATTTATTGATTTTTGCCCTTACCCTGCTTTTCTTAATTGCCAAACATGCTGATAATTGATCATTAGTCACTATAAAGTCTGTGAATTAAATAACTTATGTAAATACAAATTAAGAAATATGTAGTAAAGAGCAATCGCATAGCGTGACCGTTCGCGTTCGCGCAGCGTGGCAAAAGGCCAAGCTTGGCCTTTTGGCCAAGGTCAATCACTTTTAGCGTGGCCTACGGTCAATCGCATTTGTGTTGTCGTTCATTGAGGTAAACACTCCTGTAATTCAAGAAAGCCTATATATGTCAGTCATTCCCTGCCCTGCTAACCTCTTTCATGAGGCTAAAGAGTTACATCAGTTTCTCTTCGCCTGCCAGAAAAAATCTCAAAAACAAGGTATTGCCAAAATAGCTAGTATTTCTCAAGAAATTCCCCCCATCGATCCACTGGCAGTTTTTCAGGCAATTCGGGATAGAGCCGCCCCTTTTGCTGCGACGCCCGAGCCCCTACACTTCTATTTTGAAAATAGAAGTAATCAAGAATCAATTGTTGCTATTGATGCTGCTGTCGAACTTAAGTTAGCTGGTGAGCAACGGTTCTCTAAAGCGCAAAGATTTATCGACTCATGTCTAGCTAACACAATAATTAGTGGTAAAATAGAGCAGCGATTTGCTGGGCCTCATTTCTTCTCTAGCTTTACGTTTTTTGCTGACAAGTTTAATAGTAACAACCCTTTCCCATCTGCCACTATTTTTCTACCTCGCTGGCAAATTTCACTTTGTCAAAGCCGATGTGTAGTAGTCGCTAATCTTGAAATCAATTCTCAAGTTAATCTGGATTGGCTGGTCGAAAGCCTATGGAGGCAGTTCAATCTAATCACCTCTTCTGGTCGTCTGCTCTACTGTTTTACTGGTAAGGCTAACCATCATCAATTTCTCAAGCAAGATTCAGAAAAAGCCAAAGACTTCAAGTTATCTGTTTCATCAGCCTTAAAATCTATCCAAGCCAATCAATTTAGCAAAATAGTCCTTTCCCAAGCCGTCGATGTCGTCTCACCAGGTCAGTATTAGTTTAGCAATTGGTACATCCTATTCCTTGCCACCGATCCGCCTGAAGCGGTTTCCCTTTTGGGCAGCGCTATGTATTTTTTCAGTACGGGGAGCAATCGTTAATTTAGGTCTGTTTTTACACTTTAGTTGGGCATTGCAACAGGGACAAGTGATGATGCCCACTGCAGCAGTGTGGGCATTGACCTGGTTTATCTTAGTCTTT
>NZ_JAAHHU010000889.1:0-2012 GCF_010672095.1 Moorena sp. SIO3I6
GCGATCGCGATGTATCATACCATCTCGAACTGTCTTATCGCTACCCACTCACTGATAGAATCTTTATCACTCCTGGTGTTTTGGTGATTATCGATCCAGAACACAATGATGAAAATGATACCATTGGAGTTGGACTGCTGCGAACCCAGTTTAACTTCTAGAGCTTTGGTTGATTATTATTCGATCAGAAAGGGGTTGAGGGTTTATCGTTCATGTTTATGCTCAAAACCCTAGCACTGACCATGATTATAGCATAATTAGTAAATGCGATTGACCTAGGGTCACGCTACGCGAACGCATGAGCCAGCCATAACACTATCTTGGACTATCGTGGTGTTGGAGCAAGCCATAGAAGTTGACAAAATGACCAAAAATATTGGGTTTCAAGCCCCGCCCTTTTAGGGCGGCTTTAAAAAGATTTTATGTTTGAATTAAGGATGGGCGTTAATTCAAGAATGTGATATCCTTGAATTAAGGAGGCAAGTAAAGTGTTCAATCTAACCTACGAGTTCAAATTAAAACCTACCGCTAAGCAAGTATCTTTGTTTGAAAACTGGCTTGAACAGTGTCGCAAAGTCTATAACTATGCACTAGCAGAAAGGAAGGATTGGTATAAATCTCGTAGTTGTCAGGTTAATGCTTGCTCTGTTCGTAGTGAATACATCATTCCAGCAGAGCAAACCCGTCCTACTTATGCCAGTCAATGCCGTGGGTTAACCGCTGCCAGAAAAGCTATTGAAGAGCTTAGAGCTGTTCAAGTTCATGTCTTACAACAAACGCTCAAAAGGCTAGAAAAAGCTTTTGTTAGTATGTGGGAACAAGGTCATGGCTTTCCTCGCTTTAAGAAGCAGGGACAAATGCGATCTTTTGTTTTTCCACAACTAGGAGTCAAACCAGTTGAATCTGGAAAAGTTAAATTGCCCAAAATTGGCTGGGTAAAGATGCGGCAATCACGGGAAATACCTTCTGATGCCGTAGTTAAACAAGCCAGAGTGGTCAGACGTGCTACTGGCTGGTATGTGATGTTGACTTTGCAATGGGATGTTGATGTTCCTCAGATTATGCCTCATGGGGAACCCTTGGGCATTGATGTGGGAATTTCACATTTTGTTGCTGTTAGTAACGGGAAATTATTTCCTAATCCACGTCCTTTCAAGGGTCTCGAACGCAAGCTTAAATTGCTGCAAAAGAGGGTAAGCAGAAAGCGTAAAGGAAGTAGCAACCGTTGTAAGGCACAAGCAAAAGTCAGCAAGCTACACGAGCGAATCGTTAACATTAGAAAAAATTATTACTGGAAATTAGCTCATAATCTTTGCGATTGGGCTGGGATGATCTTTGTTGAAGATCTAAATCTCAAAGGATTGGCTAAGGGAATGCTAGGAAAGCACTGTCTAGATGCGGGATGGGGACAGTTTTTTAAGATATTAGAGCAGTGTTGCGCCTATCGTGGTGTCTATTTTCAAAAAGTAGATTCTAAAAAGACTAGCCAAATTTGTCCCAATTGTTTAACTGAAACTGGCAAAAAGACCTTAGCTGAGCGCATACATCATTGCGAACATTGTGGCTACACAACCGACAGAGATGTGGCAGCTGCTCAAATAATCGCTATACGCGGACTTGCAGCCGTGGGGCACACGGTCAAGATGCTTTCTGAGGGCAAGTTCATTGGAATCCCTGGGAAGAAAGAATCCTCGTCCTTGTAGGACGGGGAGTGTCAACGCCACCGCATAGCCATGAACGTCCTGATCCGTTCACTGCGCGTTGCTTTAGCTGACCGAGACGATTACTTTGTTGGGGGCAATATGTTTGTTTACTTCAGCAGTGAACAAGCACGAAACCGGGACTTTCGCGGGCCAGATTTCTTTGTAGTCTTGAATGTAGACGGTAGCCGAGAACGCCTGGGCTGGGTAGTATGGGAAGAACAGGGTCGCTACCCAGATGTGATAATCGAACTGATGTCCCCCTCCACAAAGCAAGTTGATACAGGTAAAAAGAAGAGCATATACTGCCAG
>NZ_JAAHHU010000089.1:0-26695 GCF_010672095.1 Moorena sp. SIO3I6
TGCGCCTTGAGCGGAACAAAACCTATCTTGGCCTTGGGAGATACCCCCTGGCTGCGAGAGCAGCTTGCATTAGTGGGCTAAAATCTGCAAAGTAGATTTTGGTAGCTAAAAAGTATCGGTTAACCTCTACTTCTCTAGTCCATCTGCGTCCTTAGTTCAGTTGGTAGAACGCAGGTCTCCAAAACCTGATGTCGGGGGTTCGAGTCCTCCAGGGCGCGCTCAAAATTGGTAGAATACAAAAGTGTTGGATGCCAGGGTTTACCTGAGCAAATCCAGTGGGAGTCCGTAAGTTGAGGGGGCTGAGTAGGATAGTTTGACTCAACTATCAGGACTAGTGGATTGTAGTGGCGGGGGCCCTACCAGCTAGACTATCCCCGATGCAAGGAACAGGAAATTGACATAGGTGCGCTCTTACTTGGCGAATTACATTGGCCACAGGTAGCACCTCCAGTAAAGCCGACTTGTGTCATCTAATCCCTGGCTGGATTGACCAAAAATTTTGGGTTTCAAGCCCCGTCCTAGAAGGACGGCTATTTAGGCGGTTCTGTACTAAGTGTGGTAGTATTAATAGATAAACATACACCCATGAATTAAGGATAGATATTATCTAGAAAATAAATAGACAACGTAAAAAATATGTAAAAGATACATATTGCGTAATTTGGTCTAACGACTTTAACGTCTATGAAAAATTTAGATAGAAAAAAGTATCTATCTCTAAAAAAAGTAAAGGTACGGTGGGGCACACCGGAACCTATATCTTAGATCCAAACGCTTTGGGAGACTTGGCCTCTACTCTTCCTGACTCCGGTCTGGTTAAGCAAGTCGAGTCGTTGAGCGAAGAATCCCCGTTCTTCTAGGACGGGGAGTGTCAATGCGTTGATGGGGGAAAGGAGAAGTTGTGGCAAAGAAAACAAAAGCTGAACCAGAGACTAAAGAAACTGAATCTGGGTTTAACCTAGGTAAGTTCTTCAACGAAACTAAAGAAGAACTCGCTAAAGTCGTTTGGCCTTCTCGGCAACAGTTAATTAGCGAATCAGCAGCGGTATTGTTGATGGTCATTCTGTCTGCCACCATAATTTACTTGGTAGATGGTTTATTTTCCTGGGCATCAGGACAAGTATTTTGATGAGTTTTGCTGCAGACGAATCCCAAGATGTCGATCAACAGGTATCAAAACCTGCAAGTCCACGTTGGTACGCAGTCCAGGTTGCTTCTGGCTGTGAAAAACGGGTTAAGACGAACTTGGAACAGCGCATCCAAACGATGGATGTAGCGGACCGGATTTTGAAAGTCCAGATTCCCCAAACACCTACGGTAAAAATCCGTAAGGATGGTTCTCGGCAACACGGCGAAGAAAAAGTTTTCCCCGGCTATGTGTTAGTCCAGATGGTGATGGATGATGAAGCTTGGCAAGTTGTCAAAAACACACCAAATGTGATTAATTTTGTTGGGGCAGAACAACAACGCCGCTACGGGCGTGGTAGGGGACATGTTAAACCCGTACCCCTCAGCTATGGTGAAGTAGAGCGGATCTTCAAGCAAACCGAAGAGCAAGAGCCGATTGTCAAAGTAGATATGGCAGTAGGGGACAAAATCATGGTGCTATCTGGTCCGTTTAAAGAATTTGAAGGGGAAGTGATTGAAGTTAGCCCCGAAAGGAGCAAACTCAAAGCGTTACTCTCGATCTTTGGGCGGGATACACCAGTAGAATTGGAGTTCAATCAGATTGAAAAAACAAGCTAGACCTTAGATAATGGCTAAAAAAGTTGTTGCATTGATTAAGTTAGCGCTCCCAGCTGGGAAAGCTAACCCAGCTCCCCCCGTCGGACCAGCACTCGGTCAGCACGGGGTAAATATTATGGCATTCTGTAAAGAGTACAATGCCAAAACTGCTGATCAAGCTGGTATGGTGATACCAGTAGAAATTTCAGTGTTTGAGGATCGAAGCTTTACCTTTATCCTCAAAACTCCACCAGCATCTGTACTGATTAAGAAAGCTGCTGGCATTGAGAAAGGTTCAGCACAACCCAACCGCACTAGAGTTGGAAGCCTTACTCGCACCCAGCTGCAAGAAATCGCCCAAACTAAAATGCCTGACCTCAATGCTAATGATATAGAAGCGGCAATGAAAATTGTGGAAGGCACAGCTAGAAACATGGGTGTAGCCATAACCGATTAGAAGGATGAAAGATAATCAAGGATGAAAGATGAATTAAGGCTGTAACCTGACAACTTTCAACTTTCAACTTTCAACTTTCAACTTTCAACTTTCAACTCCAATGTATTAACGTAAACCATAGAGGGGGAGGAGTTTTACTTCGCTAAGTACCCCAGGAGATACAGATGCCCAAGAAACCATCGCGTCGATTACAAGAACTAAAAAAGAAGGTTGAAGAGCGACCTTACGAACCCATAGAAGCTCTCAAACTCCTCAAAGAAACAGCCACGGCCAAATTTCCGGAATCGGCTGAAGCCCATATTCGCTTAGGAATTGACCCAAAGTATACTGACCAGCAACTGCGCACTACAGTGGCTTTACCGAAGGGAACAGGTCAGACGATACGAGTAGCAGTGATTGCTCGGGGTGAAAAAGTCTCGGAAGCTAGTAATGCAGGGGCAGACATTGCCGGTTCTGAGGAGTTAATTGCAGAAATTCAAAACGGGATGATGGATTTTGACCGGCTCATTGCTACGCCGGACATGATGCCCAAAGTAGCGAGATTGGGTCGCCTCCTCGGACCACGGGGCTTGATGCCTTCTCCTAAAGGTGGTACAGTTACTAATGACATAGCTCAGGCAATTCAAGAATTCAAAGCTGGTAAACTAGAATTTAGGGCTGACCGTACTGGCATTGTTCATGTTATGTTTGGTAAGGCATCCTTTAGCCCCGAAGACTTACTGGTGAATCTGAAGGCTTTGCAGGAAACTATCGACCGCAATCGTCCATCTGGCGCGAAAGGTCGCTATTGGCGCACTTTATATGTGTCTGCTAGCATGGGTCCATCGATTGAAGTGGATATCGCTATCCTGCGCGAACTCAAGCTTGAGGATGCTGCTTAAAACGTAGATTAGAAATCATCCTAAAATTCGGCTAGACAAACTAGACAATTGAAGAAGGCTTGCGCTGAAGACAGCAGGAGTAACTAGCTTAATATCCTGCCGAGGTTAAAGTACTATGTATCATCTGCCCAGGCACTGATCCTACAGTGAGTGCTATAGGGGTAATGATACAACCATTAACCCCGGCTAAGTCTCCGGGGTTTTAGTTTGGTTATTTGTTATCAGTCAGATCTATGTGCTACGCACACGCTACGCGACCGACCGTTCAATACTTATCATTCTTGGTTGAGAGTCAATTGAAAATAAATAATATTTATTTTTATTTATTTTTATTTATTTTCAATTAACAATTAACCAATTAACACTTAACAAAATGGGTAGAACACTTGACGAAAAAAAGACAATTGTGGCGGAGCTCAAGCAAACCTTGAGTGAGTCTCAATTGGCTGTAGTGATTGATTACCAGGGGCTGTCGGTTGCTGAAATTACCGATTTACGGAATCGTCTGCGTCCCACTGGCACGATTTGCAAGGTGACCAAAAACACCTTCATGCGGCTTGCGGTGCAAGAAGACGAAAACTGGCAGCCGATGACAGAATTCCTGAGTGGTACTTCAGCCTTTCTCCTGGTCAAAGACGATGTTGGTAGTGCCATCAGAGCCTACCAGGAGTTTAAGAAAGCCGCCAAGAAGACTGAATTTCGCGGCGGCGTGATGCAAGGTCAAGCCTTGAATGAAGAGCAAGTTAAGGCAATTGCCGACTTGCCTTCTAAGGAGGAACTGATCGCGCAAGTTGCTGGAGCGATTAATTCTATTGCTAGCAAACTTGCTGTCGGGATTAATGAGGTACCAGCCTCCTTGGGTCGTAGTATTAACGAGGTGCCAGCTTCTTTGGGTCGATGCATCCAAGGGATTGCTGCCAAGGAAGAAGGCAACAGCTAGTACTCGGTTTTCCCCCTTTCGGAGATTTGTACAACACTCAAGTACAACACTCAATACATTAAACAATTCACCTAAAAGGAGTTATATCAATGTCTGCTACAACTGATGAAATTCTCGAAAAATTAAAATCACTGACTCTGCTAGAAGCTTCTGAGCTGGTTAAGCAGATCGAAGAGGCTTTTGGTGTCAGCGCTGCTGCTCCTGCTGGCGGTATGATGATGATGCCTGGTGCTATGCCTGGTGCTCCTGGAGCTGCTGAGGCTGAGCCAGAGGAAGAGAAAACTGAATTTGATGTGGTTCTAGAAGAGTTCCCCTCTGATAAGAAGATTGCTGTACTTAAGGTGGTGCGTACCATCACTGGTTTGGGTCTCAAAGAAGCCAAAGAGTTGGTGGAATCTGCTCCTAAACCGATTAAAGAGGCCATTGCTAAAGATGCCGCTGAGGATATTAAGAAGCAACTGGAAGAGACTGGTGCTAAAGTTAGCATCAAGTAATATCTACTATCATGTCTGGTTGACGATAAGCTATCAGCCCTGAGCTTTTAGCTCACGCTGCGCGAACAGCCCTCAGCCCTGAGCTTTTAGCTCACGCTGCGCGAACAGCCCTCAGCCATTCCCGTAGCGTGGCCATCCGCGTAGCGTGGCCCAAAGCTGATAGCTGATAGCTGATAGCTGATAGCACCTCAAGTAGCGTGCGCGTAGCGCTTAAGCTGATAGCTGATAACTGAAAGCACCTCAAGTAGCGTGCGCGTAGCGCTTAAGCTGAAAGCTGAAAGCTGACGACTAGGGACTATTTAGTAAGTGATTAACCAGACTTGAGATAAGTTGGGAGCCGACGCAATCGGCTCCTTTTTTTGGCCTTGCTTAATAATGGAATGATTTGAATAGTTTTGTAGAACGGGCATCTTGCCCATTTCATTTGTGGTTGATACCAAGTTGCGGTCAAACGTACAACTTTCTCTTCCGCCCATCTCCCCATCTCCCCATCTCCCCATCTCCCTATCCAACCAATCTACTCTCTTTGAATGCAACTCGGTATGAGGGGGTGACAAGCCAGCTCAACTGCTGGTGATGCGATCGCATACCATCCCCTTCGGAGGAATCCCGCCTTGGGCTTGAGAAGACGCTGATTTCAATAACTCCATCCAGTCACTGAATCCAGTCTGTGAATCCAGTCACCGAATACAGTAATTAACTTCACCGGTTGATGTGATTGATATCACACCTTTATCTAACTAAATCGATAATAATGATTATTAGTGAAAGTTATAAGATTAGTCAGCCAAGTCTTAGAATTTATCATCTCAGGGCAAAGCATCTTATTATACCCTCATAATTATCAGATCAGGGTAGCGCGTCTCTGACTAATTAAATATCTTAGTCAAGAAATATAATATCAATCTCTGATTAACTAATTATCATATCCGAAATCAGGGAATTTGGAATTGGTGATTTGGAATTGGTGATTTTAAATTGGTAATTGGTAGTTTAGGATTACCCATTACCGATTACGCTTACCCAAAAATCTAGAGACTATTTTGTAAGTGATTAACTGGACTTGAACTAATAGATCAGTTCAGATCATTTCAGTAAAGCTGTATCGGTGTCTTCAGCTAAACGTGAGATGCTCATTATGCCGTGTATTTCACGTTTAACTAGATTTTACGTGCATTTCTGCTCAAACAATTCGAGCAGAGGTCGCTGTCATCAGTAACCTAGAAGCAATTCTTTGCAAACGTGAATATGAACTCGTTTGCCTATAAGCCTTAGGGTTGCCTCGCGAGTAAACTGTGAACCTCTGTATCCTAATTTAGCATGTCCAAAATAAAATCGACACCGCTTATCCCACAAGAGGAAAATAAGCAAAATAAATTTCCAGATTGTCTGACGATGGAGCTTAAAGTTGAGCCAGTCTCGACAGGGATTTTTTCATCTCGCCAGATAGAGCAATTGAAGCTATACCTGACTATACAATTTAATGAACAGTGGGTGCAGACGCCATTGGGTCGAGTTAGGTTCGGACTCAAAGGTGGAGAACTCAGGCTAAGGCTGAAAAATGGCAAGATCCCTTTGGAAGCCCGTAACTTCAGTGGCTCATTTGACCCTGATGTTGAGAAAGAGAGGAAGCAGCAAGAGAGTAAGGAAAATCACAGTAAAGTGGAGGCTTGTTGGGATAAAAATCAACCTGGAGTTAAAGCTAACCATGGTCAAAAAAATACAGGAGGCACAACCGATGAGTTTCAGTTCATTGACCCTCAGATCACAACGAAGGGGTCAGAGGAAACTCCGGCTTGGGTTTTTGAGGTAAAAACGGGTCAACCCGTGTTTAAAGGATTACTCAAGGAAGTCGAGCTGGGAACAATAGATGTAATGGCAAAGCCGTGCTACATAGAAGCTACCTTTGAAGTTTTTAAGCCAGATGTTCATCTGACTGGAGCTGAAGGGTTGTGGTCTTCCGAAATTAGTCGGGAAAAAGATGTAGTCTTAGATAGAAAGATTGCCTTACTGCTTCTAAAGCACCAATTAAAACCTTATTTAAGTAAAGTGGTACTCAAGTATGACTAACGAACAATTAAAACCGGTAAATAACGAACAATTTAACCAAGAGTTGGAAGAATTAATCAAAAGTGTTGAAAGCGCTAACACTACTAATTTTTCTAAACTGTCGGAGATAGCTGACCTAAATCTTTCTGAGGACTTGGCTAGAGTTGACTTAAGCGGGGTTAACTTAGAAAACGTGAATCTAAGGAATGCCGATTTAAGGGGAACGATTTTTAGGAATGCCAATCTGAGCGGTGCTGATCTTAGAAATGCTAATCTAACCGGTGCTGACTTTAGTAATGCTATTTTAGACAACGCTAAATTTGGTAATAATTTAGGGCTTACTGAGGATATTATATCTGCTCTCAAGGCTCAAGGGGCAATTTTTTTTGATGATTATAAGGAATTCTTGCTTCCTATAGAAAAATTACATAATGTAGAAGCTCTCTGGAAGCAGGGTATCAAAAAAACACTTTTGATGATAGAGGAATTGAGTGATAGGGATGTGGAATGGATGATTGCTACAGGAAGCAAGAAAGAAATTATTGCCGATACTACGCTTATAGAAGAAGGGAAAGAGATTGATGCACTGTATATAGTGTTGGATGGACAGTTTACAGTTTCAGTTGAGGGCAGAGATATTGCTGAATTATCGGGAGGTGAAGTAGTGGGAGAAATGTCTTTTCTAACACGAAGTTTACCTGCCGCTACTGTTACGGCTGTAAATGACTCAGTAGTTTGGTCAATTTGTCGGCAGCAATTGCAGGAAAAGCTACAGCAAAATACAGATTTTGCTTCCCGTTTTTATAAAGCTATTTCTCTTATTTTAACTGATAGATTACTCGGCCAATCTTATCAAAATCAAGCTTCCAAAATTCAGTCATTACCTAACTACTATGGCAGCAATAAAAATATTAATGATCCGGCTTATTGGAATCGTTATGCTGCACAACAAAAGTTAGATTCTCTAATCAAAGGATGTAGTGCAAGTGCTTGAGTTAAACCAAACTATTTACCACTAATAGCATTTCTAAATTCGGTGAGGTACTTTTGTCCTAGGTTAAGCACGAGTAGGGAGTAGGAAGTAGGAAGTAGGGAGTAGCGATGGAGCGCTGCCCATTAATTCTGGATTATTATGATGACTTCAGCAATTCTGTCTACTGTCTACTCCCTCTAATTTTAATAATTAGAGGGAGTGATAAAATCCTAAAAAGGGTGTTGGACAATCCTAGCATTAGAGAATGGGATTCGGCAAAGCCGAGGCTACGCGAACGCATGATTAATTGATTTCTCTTTTATTGCCGCTAAACCTTTTGAATAATCTATCATGGCACCTAAAGGAATATTCATCATCACGTGAATAGTACTCTTTAATCCAGGTTTGTAGAAATTCAAAATTCGCTTCTTGTTCTTTGGGAGTCTTATACTTATGAGGCTCCCATGGTCTGAGTCGATTGTTTTCTAGGCATTTTTCAACTCCAGGATTCAAAAATATCATCTCTGATGAATATTTGGCGGCTGTTTCAATTAAACTTCCGTAGCATCCTTCAATTATCCATTCAGGATTTTTTTGAATAAAGTCGATTAATAATCTCTCGCTTTCCGCATCTTCCCGTCTTACTCCTGGTAGATCGGGTATCCAAGTAATAGTATCTAGATCTAATATGGGTAAGCTTAACTCAACCTGTAATTTTAAGGCTAAGGTAGTTTTTCCCGCTCCAGAGTTACCGAATATCAGTATCTGTCTCATGTTTTAAGGAAATAGACAAAAAGTAAGCATATACGCTACGCGCACGCTACGGAACCCTTAGCTATCAGCTATCAGCCGGGGAGCCTTTAGCATTAGAGTCTTGATCAGGGAATTAGGATTACTTGTTACTTTAAATCCGCTTCCCAAACACCAATATAAATGCGATCGCTACCGTCTCGTTGAATCACACCCTCCAAGCTGTTATTGTTACCACTGGAAAATTTATAGGTCTTAGACTTGCGCTGATATACATCTTTCAGTCCCTGTTTAATGTCAGTGGAAATGTTGTTACTGAGCAGCTTGTTTAAGGTCTCTGACATGATTTCTAGGTCAACGGATTGGGAAAAGGTAACTTCCGTTTGGCGCAGACGCCCAGAACTTCGATCAAACAGGTATCCTAGGTCTACATGATTGGGCACAACGTTTTTATAAAGGAAAGCGCGAGTATTCTTCCAATAGCCCTTTTTTTTGCTTGTGGGTGTGCCTAAAGCATATTCCACTGCTCCTCGCTGAGTTCCTGGGGGAAATTTGGGAATAGCGTTGAGCTGAGCAAGATTTGGGTTATTGGTGTTGTTTTCTACGATGGGTGAAGGTTCGGTGATAGGTTTCCGTGTCGTTACTGGAACTGGTTTTACAGTAGTTTCTGGTTGTGATGGGGATGATGGTGTGACCGGATCAGTTACGGTAGTCTCTGGTTGTGATGGGGATGATGGTGTGACCGGATCAGTTACGGTCGAGTCTGGTTGTGATGGGGATGATGGTGTGACCGGATCAGTTACGGTAGTCTCTGGTTGTGATGGGGATGATGGTGTGACCGGATCAGTTACGGTAGTCTCTGGTTGTGATGGGGATGATGGTGTGACCGGATCAGTTACGGTAGTCTCTGGTTGTGATGGGGATGATCGATCCTTGGTCTGGGACTGTGATGGGTATGATGGTGTTTCTGGTTTAGTTACTGGTTGTGATGGGTTATTGGTCTGGGACTGTGATGGGTATGATGGTGTTTCTGGTAATGGGTCTTTTGATGATACTTTTTTATCTTGCGGTTCTTGAGAACTTGGGTTGTCTGGGTATGATGTTGATTTAGATTGATCATAGGATGGGACGGTCCTATAGGGATTCAAGAATTTGTTGAATCCTGAACCAAATGCCACCACAATCAGTAATATACCGCCTCCGATTAAACCTCCCTTTAAAACTGCCTTGTAACTATCGTTTTGTTTTACAGTGACTGGATAAGGGCCTTTAATAGTGGACACTGAACCGTTGTTGGCTGGTGGCTCACCGGGAGAAATGGGGACTGTTGCTACGGTACCTTTGTTGGCTGTTGATGGGGCACCGGGAGACATGGGGACTGTGGCTTCCGTAGGTGATGCCGGGTCAGATTGGAGAGCATCAAGCATTTGTCTGGCACTAATAAAGCGATCGCGTGGATGGAATCGAATCGCTTTGTCGAGCACTATTCCTAGGTTTGAATAAAGCTTTGGGGCATCTTGACGCCATAAAATTTCACCAGTACTCTCATCTGTGTGGAATAGCTGTGGTATTTTACCCGTTAGCAATAAAATTGCTGTCAGCCCCAAACTGTACAGATCACTGCTATAGGTTGGGTGTCCTGCTGACTGTTCCGAAGACATATAGCCAGGAGTGCCAATTATAATTGATGCTGGGTGAGGGGTGCCAGAGTTGGTGACTACGGTACTCATTGCTTCTTTGACTGCACCAAAATCAATCAGAACTGGTACTCCATCTCGTTGGCGGATAATGATGTTATCTGGCTTAATGTCCCGATGAATGATACGGCGAGAGTGGACATACTCTAGAACTTTTAACAAACTAATTAGGAGTTCCCTAACTTCAATCTCAGTAAATTTTTTTCCCTGTCTGACCAGTGTTGTAAAGGTATTTCCTCGAATCCACTCTTGAACCAGGTAAAACTTTTCGGCTTCAGAGAAATAGGCATAAAGTCTCGGAATCTGGTCATGTGCTTCCCCTAAGGCTTCTAAAACAGCTGCTTCTCGTTGGAATCGCTCTTGGACGAGCTTGTAAGCTTTAGAATTATGAGCTAATGCCTTAAGTTGCTTAATCACACACCGCCGTCTTGAGGGCATATGGATATCTTCGGCGAGAAAGGTGTCACCGAACCCACCCGAACCTAGAGTCTCAAGGACACGGTAGCGATTGTTTAAGAGTTTTGGATTCATGACGGATTCAGGGACAATTGGGTTCGAAGTGTGGTCTTCATTCTAATGTTAAGCTGCTCTCCGATTCAATTGGATGGTTGAGCAATGAGTTATTGGTAATTATTCATTGGTCATTGGTGCATAACAGGAGACTGTGCTTCGTGACATACTCCCGACGTTGCCCTAACGGGACAACGCGGGCTTCTTACCAACACCGGCCATTGCCTGGGTTACTCGGTAAGCTTTACTTCTGACGGGATGCCCCACCGCCAATTTCAAGATATTTTTAGCCGCATTAACATCCCTATCTGCGATATAACCACAATGGTGACAGGAATGGGTGCGGTCTTTTAGTTTTTTGGGTACTTTCTTCCCGCAGTTTGAACAGTTCTGGCTAGTATTCTTGGGATTAACTGCAACCGTTAACAGCCCAGCATTCTCGGCTTTGACTGAGAGGATTGACAGGAATTGACCCCATCCAGCGTCCAAAACTGATTTAGCCATTTTAGTCCTGGCTAGACCTTTAATGTTGAGCTTTTCATGGGCTACTAGATCGTGGTCATCTAGCAGACCGCACGCCGTCTTAAAATGAAAGTCTTTTCGGGTATCAGCTACCTTTTTATGAGCCTTCCCTAGTTTGGTTACAGCCTTTTTTCGGTTATTGCTACCAATTCTCGTTCGGCTAACGGCTTTCTGAATTTTCTTGAGCCGTTTTTGAGCTTTTCGGTAATATTGAGGAATTTCTACCTCAGTACCATCAGACTTAATCAAAAACGACTTAAGACCCATATCAATCCCCACAGGATTAGATACCTGTTCGCGTAGCGTCGGCTTTGCCGAATCAACAGGGATTAGTTCAGGTACAGTATCGTCTTGGATCGATAAGGTGATATAGTAACCATCCGCTTTACGGGTAATTGTAGCTGTCTTAATCTTGAAGCCGTCAGGGATTGGCCTGTGGTAAACCATCTTGACCCACCCAAATTTAGGTAGTTTTAAACGGTGGCCATCAATAGGGTTTTTCCCAAGAGAAGGGAAAGTTAAGGAACGGTACCGGGCTTTTCCTTTAAACCGAGGTCTTCCACTTATTCTACCGTTACAATCCCCCTTGAGATACCGTTTAAAGGCTAAATCTACTCGTTTAACGCAGTCCTGTAGAACGTGAGCATGAATTTCTCCGTACCACGGTCTATTTTGCTTGAGCTGGGGAAGAGTTCGTTTTTGAGAGTAGTAATCAGGATTATCCCTGAGTTCTGGGAGATGACAAACCAAAGAACATGCATTGATGGAACAGCGATTTTGTTCGTACCAGGCAAATCTGTCAGCCAATAAGTAGTTATATTGGCAGCGCAACATTTCTAACCATTTCTCTAATTGAATTACTTGAGTCTTGGTTAATCTTAATCGGTACTGGTAAGCAGCTCTCATTCTGTTTTTACTCTGGTTTATCGACCTGTTACTATCTTAGTATATAGCTAGTCAAATGGCAATTCATATTGAAAACAATAAAGATGACAATTCGGTTAACCGAATATGATAAAAAGAAGCTATAACAAGAAGCAGAACGGAGGGGAATAAATGAATCGGAAGTACTTAGAAACTTAATAGCTCGCTTCCCTGAGCCAAGACATTCCTAATTGGTGATTCCGTTCCACTCCATCACCGGGCTATCCTTCCCGACGCCCACAATATCCGCGTAGGGCGCGGGGCTGCCGCCCATAGCTCAAAACCGACTCAGGACTGAAAACAGGTATTTGGCATTTTAGGGGTTAATGGTATTAAACTATGCCTAAAAGTCAATGGCTATGATGAAGGGAGTAATAATTCTTAATATTAACTGAACTTAAGGTGGAAACAGATTTTACTCAACACAGTGCCAAAACCGAAAAGCCTTGTGTTTTAGTCTGCCAACATAAGTCTTGTTTAGCAGCCGGTTCAGCTGAGGTGCTGGCTGCCTTCGAGGAAGCTGATCTTTCTGACTTTAGCGTGATTGGTACAACTTGCCAGGGACAGTGTAGTTCTGGTCCAACGGTGCGGATTGTTCCAGAGGAGACTTGGTATTGCCGAGTCAAACCACAAGATGTGCCGGTAATTGTGGAAGAACATCTCCAAGGGGGTAAGTTAGTAAGGGCAAAACTCCATCCCCGCATCCATATGAGTTTTGGCTATTAGGTATAGCAGTTTTCCATGCTTTTAGGGAGTCGGGAGTCGGGAGTCGGGAGTCGGGAATCGGGAGTTGGGAGTCGAGAGTCGGAAGTCAGGATGGACTGATGCAATCAGGAATGATGCACTCAGGACTAATCTCGCAAGACGTAGCCAACACCGCGCACGGTTTGGACTAGACGGTTTTCGTTGTTGGCTTCTAGCTTCAGGCGCAAGTAGCGAATGTAAACTTCTATGATATTAGAGTCACCCATAAAGTCATAACCCCAAACTCTTTCGAGGATTTGCTCTCGGGTGAGGACTTGTCGGGGATGGGCAAGAAGATATTCGAGTAGATCAAATTCTTTGACAGTCAGTTCAATTAATCGCTGACCTCGATAGACTTCACGGGTGCTATGGTTTAAACTTAAGTCGGCAAATTGGAGGATGTTGGGGTCTTCGGTTTGATTGCGTCGCAGATGAGCTCGGACTCTGGCTAATAATTCCTCTACGCTGAAGGGTTTGACTACGTAGTCATCAGCACCAGCATCTAAACCACTAACGCGATCGCTTACTTCATCTTTAGCGGTTAATAAGATAATCGGCACTTGATTACCAGTACTGCGCAGGCGTCGGCAAATTTCTGGTCCAGATATGCCCGGTAGCATCCAGTCGAGTATTACTAAATCTGGATTAGATTCCCGCGCTGCTCCCAAACCAGCTAACCCATCCGAGGCAACACTAACCTCATAACCTTCGTACTTCAGTTCCAGTTCAATGAACTGGGCTAGTTTGGTTTCATCTTCGACAACTAAAATATGGTGGGTCATAGCTTGATGGTGTCTAGGCCAAACAACTGTAAGTTCTTAGGACTAATACAGAAATAATAACGGCTCTAATAATTCATCATATCTTCCACAACAATAGTCTTATAAGTCTTATAGTATTTTGCTATGGATGAATTTGGGAGATAATCGGTGCGTAGAGCTACTTTACCAGTGTCTCTGAAAATCCAGTAACTAGGGAAAAGCAGCGCATCCAACTTTCCCCCCGTCAGGAAGTGGTGATGGGGTTACAAGCACGGAAATGGCGGCTCAACACGGTGGTCTTTACCCAGATAAAGCCCTTCAAGGATATATTTCTCAGGTGGGAGAGCGGATGGTCAAAAAGTCGGCAGCTTCTGGTTCACTACATCTGGCCAAGCAGAAACTTGGGGTAGCATTGGTTAATGCTGTTGGTATTGCTGCCAGTGATGATGCCCAGAGTGGTAGGCAAGCAGCACTACTTGCCCAAGCGATTAATCAAATGGTTAGCCTTAAGTATGGACGTGAGGATGAATTAGAAAGCGATCGCCTTGGTTTTCGGTTTATGACGCAAGCGGGCTATAACCCTAGGGGAATCGTTGAACTGATGCAAGTCCTTAACTCGATTCGACAGGGTGGGCAACCACCGGAGTATGTCACTACTCACCCTAACCCTAGTAATCGGATTGAACAACTCCAGAGTCTGATTACTAAAGCTTACCCTAATGGTACTCCTGCTAATCTCCAAGAGGGTCGGGAGCGCTTTGCTCGGAATGTTAAAGGGTCACGGTAAGGAGTGTGGTGCTAGATTAATCAGCCTCAAGGTATACTGCGTTAGGAGTTGGTTTGATATCTCCAGGTATAACTATGGCCGTTAATCAAGATACACTTTGGGACCGTTTCTTATCCCCGATCATCGGTAGCTTGATTGATTTTGAAAAGCTGCAGCAGTTTGACGAAACTATGAATTGGGAAGCTGAGTGCGTTCGCGTAGCGGCTCGTATCGAGCATCGCTTCCATAACCCTGATTTAATCTATCCTGACTATTACAGCACTCAGAATTTCCATGGTATTGAAGGGGGCTACTTGAATGGAAGTGCAGCCACAACCTATGACCCAATTACCCAATATGCATTGCCCCCTAATGAAGCCTGGGTGCGTCAGGGGTTGATTGATACTATAGTAGGGAAGCCACGACGAATTCTGGATTTGGGCTGTGGCACCGGTTCCACAACCTTGATGTTAAAGCAGAGGTTTCCTGATGCCGAGGTCATTGGTCTTGACTTGTCACCTTATATGCTGGTCATGGCTGAGTATAAAGCTAACAAGGCTAATCTCGATATTCAGTGGCTTCATGGTATGGCTGAACAGACGGGTTTAGATGATCAGTCTTTTGATCTAGTTACAGCATCACTGTTGTTTTACGAAACTCCACCTAAGGTAACTCAGTCGATTTTGCATGAATCCTTCCGACTGCTGCAAGGGGGAGGACAAGTTTTGATTCTAGACGGGAATCAGACTACGATCCGGGAGGCGAATTGGCTAACGGAAGTTTTTGAACAAAATGTCTCGCGCAGTCCCCACCTATAATCTTCGATTTAGGTGGGGTTAGCGAGACCAACAAAAAACACTACCTTTTCTTATTCTTTTGGCAATTCTAGATTAATCATATTTGTGTTAATATAATTTAATAGCCTCTAGAGTGGGGTGTGACTAGACCATGGGTAAAAAAAGCCAAAGAAAAACTAAAAAATCTCAACCTCAACCTCTGATTCGTACAGATGTGTGGCGTTTAGTTACTACTCCCGAACAGAAAGAGATGATGTTGATGACGGTAACCTGCTACCGTAAATATCTTTTACCTTTAGTTTTGATTGTGAATGCACAATGGTCTAATTTAGCCCCTCTAAGTAGCTTAGAATTAGTTTTGGCTGTGGAAAAAATGATTCATGTTACCACAGCTAACCCAAATCCCAAACATAGTTATTATCAGAAAATTGTCAACAAATATCCAGATCACCGTAAGTTTCCCAGCTATTTAAGAAGAGCAGCCATAGCTGAAGCAATTGGCATTGTTTCTAGTTTTCAAACCCGTTATCGTTCTTGGCAGTCGGGAAATCGTAAAAAACGTACAGCTAAAGCACCAAGACTAACAGCAATGTGTAAAACTTACCCGGCTTTGTATAAAGGTCAACAAATTTTATACGGTAAGGATTATCAAACTGTTGCTCTCAAGGTGTGGTCGGGAAAAGATTGGATTTGGTTAACTAATATAGGAGTAAAAAATCACGGAAATAATCGGCATTTAGTTGAGGGCAACAAATTAAAGTCACCTTCTTTAGTGGTGAATAAAACTAAATGTCAGCTCTCAATGCCAGTTCAAATAAAACCAGTAAAAAGAGAAGAAACCGATTATGTTTGTAGTGTTGACTTAGGGATAAATAATGCAGCAACGGCTGCTATCGTCGGGCGGGATGGTACTGTAAAGGCGAGGACTTTTATTAATCCAGCCAGAGACATAGACTATCGCAACAAACGACGAATGATGATAGCCAAAAAAGCTAAACAAACCAGTAATTTAACTGGTCAAACATTACCGAAAGGGTTTTGTGGTGGACTTAACCGCAAGTCAGCTAATCAAAATCTAGAGATTTCTCGAAAAGTAGCCAGACAAATTGTTCAATTCGCCAAGGTGCATGGCGTCAAGGTAATGGTCTTAGAAAATCTCTGGGGATGGAAAGCAAAAGCTGGGAAAAAAAGGTCATTAATGAAACAAAAATTTCACTTATGGTGTCACCGAAAAATTGTCGAAATAATCACAGATAAATGGACAGAATTAGGTGGAAAAGTTCAGACAGTTAATCCTAAATATACCAGTGCGGTAGCCTTTGATGGAAGTGGAAAAGTTAGACGAAGCCAAACAAATTATTCCCTAGCAAAATTCAAGAGTGGAAAACAATATCACGCGGATTTAAACGCTAGTTATAACATCGGTGCTAGATATTGGTATTGCTTAATAGTAGGGGATAAAAACTTTTCTAGGGTGTACGACAGCAAAAGTTCTGACGGCACATTGAGAACGCCAATTGTCCTGGGGACGTTAAGAAATTTAGCTGTTCAAGAGCGAATGAATCCCCATCCATAATCTTTGATTTGGATGGGGTGCGTTCAAGAACCCTATATCAAGGCTTACGCTAATGGTAGTGTTGACGCTTGGATGGGTGCAGCTAGTTTTGAAGCAGTGCGCACTACGCAATGGTGGTGGCTGCATCAAATAACTCAGGGTCTAAAACCTTTGCCAGTAGGTAAATCAGCTGTTTGGGAATCTCAATCTCAGGGGAGTTTTCCAAATGATGTTGCGTCACAAGGGGTGCCGGTTCCAGCGGTATAGGGCAATTTTACAGTAAGCACTTGGACACAATTAACGTTGACTGTTAAGATTAGTAAAGTTGACTGTTAAAATCAGGGAATAGGCAACCGGTAACGGGGAGCAAAAGAGGGTTGAGTAACGTTATGTTTTTTAAGTTACTCAACAATAGTAACAGAATTTATGTCTAGGTACTTATGAGTTTGAAAGCAGTTCTGTTTGATTTTAACGGAGTAATAATCAATGATGAGCCGATTCACGAGAAACTAATTGAGGAAATTATTCTTGGGGAAAATTTGCGTCCGGATTCCGAAGAGTTTCGACAGGTTTGTACAGGCAGAGGCGATCGCTCTTGTCTGCGAGAGTTACTTAAGCGTCGCGGTCGGGTGGTTACGGAGGATTACTTAAACCAGCTAATCAGCCGCAAAGCTGCTGCCTATCAACGTCAGCTAGAAAGTATAGAAACCTTGCCCATTTATCCTGGTGTGGAGGATTTAATGGTTCAGATCCAGGGTGCTCAGATCCCCATGGCTCTGGTAACTGGAGCACTGCGGAATGAGGTAGAAGTGGTGCTCAATCGCGCTGGTTTAGCTCACTATTTTAGTTTGATTGTTGCTGGTGATGATATTACTACTAGTAAACCGGAACCGGATGGCTATCTGCTAGCGGTAGAGCGGCTCAATCAAGTTTATGGTAACCTGAACTTAAAACCTGGGGAATGTCTAGTAATAGAAGATTCTTTGGCTGGAATTGAGGCGGCGAAGCGAGCTGGCATGCCAGTGGTAGGAGTGGCTAGTACTTATCCCCTTCATATGCTACAGCGTCACGCTAACTGGACTGTGGATTATTTGAATCAGCTGGAATTAGAACGAGTGCAGCAGGTCTATTCTGGGGTATCACCTCAGCCAGTAGGAGAAATATAGAGGATAAAACGGCAAGGGGGCACAGGGCGATGGGTTCCGGTGCTAGAATAAACACAATCAACAAAGGTACTAGGGGGAATTGGCTCAGTTGGTAGAGCGCTGCGATCGCACCGCAGAGGTCAGGGGTTCGAATCCCCTATTCTCCATAGATAGCAGTTTTCAATTGGGTGAGGGACTTACGCCCTTGGGGTTTTCGGGAGTAGGGAGTAGGGAGTAGGGAGTAGGGAGTAGGGAGTAGGGGTAAGACAGCTGTGTGCCATGGCTTGGGGGAGCACCTTGAAAGCCCTTTGGAAACCATGGCAGTAGCGAATCTGATCTCATCTGAGGATAATTACCCTTAATAAAAATCTCCCCATCTCCCCAGACTCCCCACCCTCCCTACACTCCCCACACTCCCGTTAATTATGGGTATTCAACCAGACTTGATATTACCTATCCCTGAACTGGTTCAACCAATTGCTCAAATCCACTTCGGTTTCAAAATCTAACAACGCTTCCCCTAAATCCTCCAACTGGGAAAAGGATAACTGCTCAATTTGATGCTGTAATTGGGGATTGAGCTGACCTAGGCGACGGTTAAGTAGACGGATAATTAAATTAAGCTCATTGTGCTTTCCTTGTTCTAATCCTTGTTCTAATCCTTGTTCTAATCCTTGTTCTAATCCTTGTTTTAATCCTTGTTTTAATCCTTGTTCTAATCCTTGTTTTAATCCTTGTTCTAATCCTTGTTCTAATCCTTGACGAATAATGCGTTGATAAACCACCGACTCTTGCATCATATCCTCCCGAAAATAAGCTTGAATTAACTGCTCATCAAATTTCACCCCAGCCAACAGTTGGACGCAAGCAGATAGGTTACGCTGCTGTTGTGTATCTTCAATCATATCGATTCTGGCTGCTACCTGGGAGAGTAATGTTTCTGGGACTTCAGCTTGTGCTAACACTGCCAAGGGTAGTAACCCCGGGGTTGTCAGTAACGGTTGTGGATCACATTCCCAAATCCGAATCACTCGGTAGTGGAAGGATAGGTTCGGCTCGGTAAATTGATTCACAAATACTCCCGCTAATCGGCTTGGTTTCAGAAAAATTATTACCTGCTCAATCTTACAGCGATACTGGCGATACAACCTCACCCAATAATCGAGCATCCGCAGGGGTAAGGGAGGTTCAGACTGGGGTAGGGTTTGAAATTCCAAATGCAAAATAGCATCAGCAACCCGCACAAAAAACAAGGCATCTGCCCGAATTGGTTCTGTACTTAATTCGGTGTTGAGAATTTCTATATCTTCTGGTGGTTCCTGGTTCCACAACCAACGGGTAAAGGCTTGGGGATATTGTTCCACCAAATATTTAAGGGTACTGTCGTAACTCATAACACATATAGTAAAGGGAGTAGGGAGTAGGGAGTAGGGAGTAGGGAGTAGGGAGCGGTGCGACCCCGCGCTTTTTCAAAGCTAAGCGTGAACGCGCACTCCCTGGGAATATGGCATCAAAAATTATCACAATTCCTACACGGATTGCTATTAAGTATTTTAATCTGCTGGTTACCCCTTCAGAACTAGATGTCTATGTGACTCAGTTTTTTAAGAATCCGAAGCACCTGATACAAATCATTTCCGGGATTGCGCAGTGAAAATTCAGCAGATGTGGCATATCTGGGCTTTTCACCGTTAACTAGTTTGATGAAAATGAAGGTACCACCAGTGGTAATCATGCCATAGCTTGGTTGATCTGGGTGGGGATTAGCTAACATGTAGGCCAGAAGTTGGGGTAGTCCAGCTTCTATTGAGAAGCTAGCCTGTTTGGATTCGATAATCGTCATCCAAAATTCGTTATGTAAGACTAGGGTATCAATGCTTCCTTTGACAATAATGCCGTGGTCATCAACAGAAATCTCTACGGTTTTTTCGGCTTTGATGTGAAAGGGTTCTAGATAAAATTTTCCGATAAATAGCAGGGGGGATAGGATGGCGAGATTAACGGTTTTTTCTAGTAAGGGTGGGTAATAGAGTAAATTAAAATAACCAGCTTTAACGTCATCTAGTAATTGCTGTTGTAATTCGCTGATTTCTGGTAAGTTTTCTTGCCACTCGAGAAAGAATTGGTTATCGTTAACTAGCTGAAGATTGACTAGGTTTTTTAATGGCTTGAGGGTGATGTCTTTAGCTTGGATTGTTTCTACCATTGTTGTTAAGTTGTTGGTGGTGATCAGGGAATAAAAACGGAAAGTTACACGTTACAGGTTAGTTCAGACTTAAATTGATAGAGCAGGGAGCAGGGAGCAGGGAGCAGGGAGCAGGGATTAGGCAAGAGCCGAGAGTGAAACAATCCTGTGTACCTCATGAGTCCTAGAAACGCTATAACTGTTTAATTGGGTATACTAAAATACTTATCCAACAGTCCGCCGGAACTCGGCAGGGGTGTGCCCGGTCCAACGCTTGAAGGCTCTGCGGAATGCACGATCTTCTGAGTAACCTAGCAAACAGGATATGGCTTCGATACTGAGTCTGGGGTCACTCAGGAACTGTTGTGCGTTTGCTTGACGAGTTTCGTCTAACAGTTGCCGAACGGTGATACCATGGTCTTGGGTCAAGCGTTGCAAAGCACGAAGACTCATGTTCATCTGTCGTGCTAGGGCTTCTGCACCATATTCAGAACGTTCAGCATTGTGAGCGTTCGCGTAGCGGCTCGTATCGAGCATCGCATTCCGGATCCTAGATAGTTCTGGAGAATCACTAGAACCTGCTAACCGTTCTCGCACCAGGTCTAGATGGCTCTGAATATAACGAAACAGATCCGGATCAGGCTGTTTGGTGGGTAGGTCTAGGGCTCCTTGACGAAATACAAGGGCATTGTGGGATTGTTGAAAGCATACTGGGCTACCAAAGAACTCTTCATAAACCTGGATTGGTCCGAAGGGCAGGTGAGTGAAGTCCGCGCGCACAAGGATATCATCTGCTCCTAAAATTTCCCGCATATAGCGCAACCCCAAAGCTAGTCCCACTTCAGCAGCGCAACCCCCATCTTCGGCATCCATGGGATGATGCATGTGTAAAATGCCCTCTGAGGAGGACTCAATCAGGGCGATTTGCAGTTGATCCGATAGCACAGACCGATAGCGCACTAAGTTCTGCAACGCTTCTCTGAGATTTTCAGCATATCTAGCTCCATAGGCTAGTGTTCCAAAGTATGAGAAGGGAGTAGCGCTGGCCATGTGGAGTGCGATCGCTTCCCCTGGGTAAGCCTTGGTCAGTAAGCGCCATACCGTTGGTACTAGGTGTTGAGACAGGTGGGCATCGGGATCGAGCAGATCGGTACGGGTTAGTCCTGTGGCGGCAGTGATCTGTTCCATGTCCACTCCCCGTGCCACTGCATAAGCTACGGTACTCGCCACCACGCTAGCTAGCATTTCGGGTTTGTGCAATCTGTCGTGAAATGTCCGATTTGGTGCGCCCATTGTCCTTATCACACCTCTGCTAAAGATGGCAATTTGGTTATAGAAAGCTCGTCAGCTTATGCGCTACGCGCACGCTACGCGAACAGCTATCAGCTCTCAGCCGTCAGCTTAAAACAAGCTATTCGGCTGACAAGTTCAACGGACTCAAAGCCAAAGACTATTAATTCCTAGCTTGGGCGTTCGCGTAGCGTGGCCGTTCGCGTAGCGTGGCCAAAAGGCCAAAAGGCCAGGGAACTGAGATGCAACGAATGCTTACCTCTTTCATTCAAAAGCTGTTCGCGCAGCGTGCGCATTAGCTGATAGCTGATAGCTGATAGCTGATAGCTGATAGCTAATAGCTGATAGCTTCAAAACCATTATAGTGCCCCATGAGCTGCATTATCGGTTTGCGATTTTTAAGGCATTTGATGACAGGGTTGCACCTTTAAATTTACTCAAGGAATTTTTCAGCAAAGCAAGATTAAAGGAGTAGAACAATGAGTGAATATAATGTAAACGATCGATTTGATGCCCAGGATCTCCTCAAGAAACCTGGTGAAGGAGAAAGGACAGCCACGGACATGATTATCATGGCTCGATCCAGAGACATGGGTGGTGATTTCTCAGTGATGCAGGGTGTGATCAATCCCGGTCACTTGCTGTCACCCCACAGCCATAAGTTTTGCGATCAACTGGTCTACGTGATATCGAGTGAACTTGTCTTCGAGATTGGGGGTGCAGATGGACTAAGGTTGACAGCTCCTGCGGGAAGCTATGTCCAAAAACCACGGGGCATTGTCCATGCTTTCTGGAACTCCACGGATACACCAGCTCATTACATCGAGCTGTCAGGTCAGGAAACCTTTGAGGGATTCGTTGACTCCTTGAAGCAGGGCGATCGCAAAGGTGTGGCAAACGCAGAGCGGGACTGGGGCATGGTTTTTGCTCTCGACGAAATTCCAAGGCTGATCAAGGATAACAACCTCACGGGCCTTGCCATGTCCGAGACTCCCGACCTACCCCATCTACCTAATCTTCCGGAACCAGTGGCAAAACTGTTTAGCAATATGAAGTTGCGCTAGAAAATCTTGTAGGGTGGGCAAAAACTGTTTGGTTCTTTTCAGTTTTGTAGATAAAATAACTTTGCCCACCCTACTTTAATTGGTATTTTTTTTCCTTGTAGGAATGGGGAGATGGAGAGATGGGTAGGTTGTTGAGAATTCTAGGGATAGCGATCGCATCGGCTTATTTTGCCTCGATGTTAGCACTTAACAGTGCCACAGCCACCATCCCTACACCGCCATCTCCCTCACTGGCAAGGGATTTTACTGGGCAAACAGCCATAATCTCAGCCCAAGCTCTGGAATCATCGAGCAATCAAATTGCCATACCCGTCAAGGCTGAGATTGATGCTAAAACTCAGGTTTTATTCGAGCAACTTTTTGAGGGATTTGGGGTATTAAATATCCTGATTATCTTTTTACTTACCGTCGGTCCGCTCAAGCTAATTGTACCTTTTGTGAAGCTGACAGCTAATGCGGATCCAGCCTTGCGTCGCCAGCTTGCTTTACGGGGGTTTGGCATATCTACCTTAGTTATTTTTGCGGTAGCACTACTTTGCCAAAATGTTCTGAAATCCTGGCAAATTGACCTCTCAGCAATGCTAATCGCAACAGGTATTATCCTTTTTTTAGTGGCTCTGCGAACAGTATTAGCCCAGTATAATCCCCCCACAACTAACGATAAATACCCTGTAAATCCTTCTCTGAAGTTAACGATTAATCCCTTAGTTTTTCCCAGTATTTTAACTCCCTATGGCATTGCTGTTGTGGTGACTATGAGCGCCATGTTCGGACGGATGGCAATTGCTCCGGGTTCTATGTTTTTGCTATTATTTGTGGTTATGGTACTCAACTTAGGAGTGATGTTGGTCGCCCATCCCCTTTTGAATCTCATCAAACCCGTGACTCTAAGAGTGCTTGGTTTTGTGTTTGGGGTGATGCAGGTGGCTCTGGGACTGGATATGATTTTGACTGGAGTGAAACTGGAAGCGATTGCACTGAAATTTTTACTGGGCTTGTAAGATTATTTCCACTTAATTACCCTATCTCGCTACATACTTACCAAACTCCCCTCTCTTTCCCTGTTCCCTATCCCAGACCAAGCTGTTGTCGCAACGCATCGGGCACATTCTCGGCTTTGTCCAAACCTCTAGCATTTGTCCACTTTGTATGTTGATTCCAAGAGATGCCTTCAAGGTTGGCACTAGTTAGATCTGCACCAGTCAAGTCCATACCATTAAGGTTTGCATCTGTGAGATCTGCACCACTGAGGTCCGCATGTTTGAGGTTTGTACCATTGAGCTTGGCATATCTGAAATCTGAACCAGTCAGGTTCGCACTAGTGAGGTCTGCACCAGTGAGATCCGCACCCATGAAGTTGGCACCACTGAGATCAGCATTCCTGAGATCAGCATTCCTGAGCTCAGTAATACTCAGGTTGGTTTTACTGAGGTTCGCTCTAATTAGCAATGCTTTACTAAGCTTGGCTGTATTAAGGTTAGCTCTCGCAAGATTGGCTTTAGTTAGATCAGCTCCCGTAAGATTAGCTCCAGTAAGTTCAGTGTCATTGAGAGTAGCTTGATGAAGTATAGCATTCGCCAGGTCAATGTCAGTCAAATCGGCTTTTGGGGCATCCAGCCCCCTCATCGAAACACCATAGTTGTTCAAAACCTCAAGGGCTTTTACTCTGGCATGACTAGTAGCTACTCCTGCTCCTGCGGCATTATCAACGATTTGCCATGCCTCATAGATTATCCTTTGTCTGCGCTCTAGACCTTCAAGCATGTAAAGAGACGCTCCAAATAAAAGAGCGAAACCTTCAAGATTGTCCACTTTACAGACGAACGATAGTTGCTTTTCCAAACATTCCCAGAGTGAGTCTTGAGGTGAGCAAACTTGTTCGGTTTCAGTTGTTTTTGATTCGAAAAACTTTTTAGTTATTCTTTGCTCCAATACACTTAATATCACTAGAAATAAGTAAGCAATAATGAAGGAAAGCACTACACGAAGCCAGATATTGCTTAGACACTTTTCGCTTTTGGGAACCACTACACGAAGCCAGAGATTCCTTAGACCCTTGTTTAATAAGCCAATCACCTGTATCCTTATTTACTAAAAGTCCTTATCTTATTTGCAGTATATAGCAGGTCTTAATGGAGAGAGGTAATTTCGTCCTAGGTTTTAGGGAGTAGGGAGTAGGGAGTAGGTAAATAACGTTGCCAAAGGGCATTGCCACCATCAGCAACTGCCGTGGTTTCCCATGAGCAACAGGTGCGACCCTAGGCCGGGGAACCCGGCCTAGGAGGCGCGCACCTATAAGGGATAGGACTTACGAAGTTTAGTTGGTTTTGCCCCCCTGCCCCCCAATTCTGGGGGGTAATGATGTCAAAGTCCCCCAGAATTGGGGGACCAACGGGGGCACTTGCGTAAGTCCTGAGGGAGTGAGATTGGCTTTAGCAATTCTGCTTCATTTGAATTTGTCAATACATGAATGCGTATTGCTATAATATGCTATAATAAAAATATTATCCCCCCCTGCGCCCCCGCTCCATAATTTGGTGGAAGCGCATTGCAGATGTTACCCCCTTCTAGGTTAGGGGATGGGTACCTTGGGTGGGATTCTGTAGCTGCTACTGTAAACATCAGAATCCCTGGGAATTTGTCCTAGTCAAAAAGGGATAAGTCCTGAAGAGCACCGAGAGCAGGTCAACGTTGAATAAAAAATCAACTATATATAGAATTTATCGTACTTATGAGGGACAGTCAGTGTCTTGATGCAGTCGGCCAAAGGGTGAAACCCTCAGCACAGAGCTGCATCTCTACTCCCTGTTACGAAGTCTCTGCTCCGATTAACCCACCACAAAAGCACCTCAAGCAATTGAGAAATGCTATAAGTGACATACTCCCAAGGCACCTGATGATTTAGAGATGATTTTAAGTGAACTTATTTTGTCCTAAGCTAAGCTGATCTAGCTGAAGCAGTATCTTAGACCCTAGGGTAATACCAAACAGCCACAAAAGATGGTTGTTATGGTCTAATTATATATTTAACTCAGGTCAAACCCATCTAAATTCTAGAAGCCTTACTCAGAACCAATGCAGCGCTTTAATCAGGGGGTTTCCACCAGTCGCTACTGCATCAAGACAAATATTTTATTTAAAAATTAATCAGTAAAAATTAATCAGCAAAACTACCTATCCTATGAATCTCATATCCAGTAGGCATTTCAAAATAAGATGCGTCTACCCTGGTATATCACTAGCTATGATGGTCGTGCTGGTGTGGAGTCATAGCGCAGTGGCTCAAGACACTGCCCCAATAGACGATGAACTGACGGACGTCCTGGATATTATCTGGTTAGTGATAGCAGGCTCTTTGGTATTTTTTATGAATGCGGGATTCTGCTTATTGGAAACCGGTTTTTGTCGCAAGCAAAATGCGATCAACATTTTGGCAAAGAACCTAGTGGTGTTCAGTATCGCCACCGTAGCCTTCTGGCTTTGCGGAGCGGGATTGATGTTTGGTGGTAACAATCCCTGGATCGGGACTGAAGGGTTCTTTTTTAGTGGCCAGGACATTTTTAACCCCGGTGGTTCTGACTCTCTGGCTATGAGGGAAGCCAAGTTTTTCTTTCAATTAGTATTTGCTGGCACCGCAGCAACCATTGTTTCTGGAGCAGTGGCCGAGCGCATGAGATTTTTGAGCTTTCTACTCTTCAGTTTCTTCCTAGTGGGATTGTTGTATCCCATCACCGGACATTGGGCGTGGTCGGAGTCTGGATGGCTGAACCAGATCAGTCTCGGAGGGTCTGGGAACTTGGCATTTTGGGATTTTGCCGGTTCAACGGTAGTCCACACCGTGGGAGGAGCTGCTGGCTTGATGGGAACCATCGCCCTGGGGGCAAGGGCTGATAAATATCGTAAAATTAAGCCAGCAGAGTTATCTCGACTTAACCCACGGGAAAAAACTAAGTTTAATAAGAAAATTGAACCCTTAAACGGGCATAATATCACCCTTGCCACCTTGGGATGCCTGATTCTCTGGCTCGGTTGGTTTGGGTTTAATGCTGGCTCTACCTTAGAGGCCACTTCCCCCGCCATTCCTCACATTGTTTTAACGACTACTTTAGCAGCGGCAGCCGGTGCAATTGGCTCGATTATCTTTTGCTTTGTCAGATACAGTAAACCCAATCTTGCCTTTATCATCAATGGCATTGTGGGGGGATTAGTTAGCATCACTGCACCCTGCGCTTACGTTAATTTATTAGACGCAGTAGTGATTGGGGCTGTCGGCGGAGGAATTTTTGTGCCCCTTGTTACTGAGCTATTAGATTGGTGGGAAATTGATGACCCAGTTGGAGCTATTCCGGTTCACTTTGGTTGTGGATTATGGGGAACCCTGGCGGTGGGATTGTTTAGTATCGGACCAGACAGTGGTTTGGGCTGGGCTTACGCTATTGGAAAGGGTCCTGCTCAAGGCTTCTTGC